>OMUE01000161.1 GCA_900314165.1 uncultured Acidaminococcus sp. | reverse complement strand
CTGCCGGACATCATCAACGGGGATCTGGACGAGCTGCTGGATGCCCTGATGACCGCAGAACAAAGTAAAAAGCTGCAGCAGGTGAAATAAATGACGGCACAACGGGAAGTTTGGACGATCTTAAAATTGCTGAACTGGACGAAGCAGTACTTTGCCTCCAAAGGCGTGGAGAACCCACGCCTGGATGCGGAAGTACTGCTTTGTGACGTGCTGGACTATTCCCGGATCCAGCTGTACACTCACTTCGACGAGCCCTTGAATCCGGACGAGCTGAAGAAATACAAGGAATACGTGGTGCGCCGGGTGAAGCGGGAGCCCGTGGCCTATATTCTGGGCAAGAAGGGCTTCATGCAGTACGACTTCAAGGTCACGAAGGACACCCTGGTGCCACGGCCGGAAACGGAACTGCTGGTGGAAAACCTCATTGCTCTCAATAAAGACAAAGGGCCCAGGGAAATCCTGGACCTGGGCGTGGGCAGCGGCGCCATCCTGGTGTCCCTGCTGGGCAATTTGCCGGAGGCCCGAGGCCTGGGTGTGGATATTTCGGCCGGAGCCGCGGAAGTGACCCTGGAGAACGCGAAAGCCATTGGGGTGGAGGACCGGTGCGCCGTGCTGGTGTCCGACCTGTACGCCAACGTGCCCAGGGACGAGAAGTTCCACGTCATCGTGTCCAACCCGCCCTATATTCCCCGGAAGGACCTGGCAGGTCTTTCTCCGGAGGTCCACAAGGAACCGGTGACGGCTCTGGACGGGGGAGAAGACGGCCTGGATTTCTACCGGCGGATCCTGCAGGACGTGTGGAATTACCTGCTGCCTGAGGGCCTGGCAGCCTTTGAAATCGGCATCGGCGAAGGCGAAGCGGTGGCGGATCTGTGCCGCCAGGCCGGCCTGAACCAGGTGAAGGTATGTAAAGATTATGGCGGCATCGACCGGATGGTCTTTGCGGCAAAAGAAGGTACAGTATATGGAAACGAAATTATGGAAATTAGAGAACGATAAAGAGCTGGCTCCCCAGCTGGCAGAAGCAGCTAAAATCCTCCATGACGGCGGTGTGGTGGCCTTTCCTACGGAGACCGTGTACGGCCTGGGGGCCAACGGCCTCAACGGGGACGCCTGCAAAAAGATCTATGCCGCCAAGGGCCGGCCGGCGGACAATCCTCTCATCCTGCACATCAGCGAACTGGGGGAGATCCTGCCCCTCATCAGCAGTCTGTCCCCCATGGCCAAAAAGCTCATGGATGCCTTCTGGCCGGGGCCTATGACGCTGATCCTGCCCAAGTCGGACAAGATCCCTGACGTGGTGACAGCTGGTCTGGACACTGTAGCCGTGCGGTTCCCCAGCCATCCTGTGGCCCGGACGTTTATTCATCTGGCAGGGTGCCCGGTGGCGGCTCCCTCGGCCAATAAGAGCGGTAAGCCCAGCCCTACCAACGCGCCGGACGTATTGACGGACATGGACGGGGTCATCGACGGCATTGTGGATGGAGGCCCCTGCGATATCGGGGTGGAATCCACGATTATCGATACGACGGGAGAAGTGCCCGTGATCCTGCGTCCGGGTGGCATTACCCGGGAAATGATCGCGGAGGTCATGGGGGATGCGGAGCTGGATCCGGGCCTGGTGAAGGCGGACGAAACGCCCCGGGCTCCTGGCATGAAGTACAAGCATTATGCGCCCAAGGCTCCCATGATCCTCATCGAGGGCCCTGAAGCCGGCGGCGCCGTGATCCGGTCCGCCATTATGGCCGAGGCCAATGACCTGAAGGTGGGCGTGCTGGCCCTGGAAAAGACCGTGGCTCATCTGCCGAAGATTCCTAATATCATCGCCCATTCTGCCGGCAAAGACCTGGCGGAAATGGCGGAAAACCTGTTTACGGAGCTTCGGGAATTCGACAAGGAAGACGTGGATCTCATCATCGGCGAAGGGGTGCCGGAGGACCAGCTGGGCCTGGCTATCATGAACCGCATGCGCAAGTCCGCAGCCCACAACATCATCTGGGCGGACCGGGGCCTCATGCGCAAAAAATCAGGACAGATTCCCGCTTTTTTGGAACCGTTTGTGATACAATGAAAAGTGCAATACACGATTAAGGAGGCACAAAGATGAAGATTGTCATCGGCTGTGATCATGGTGGTTTTGAACTGAAACAAATTATCATTAAACATTTGAAGGATAAAGGCCACGAAGTAGAAGATATGGGCTCCTATACCCCGGATCGGGTGGACTATCCCGATTATGCCAAGAAGGTCGGGGAAGCCGTTGCTGCCGGCAAGGCGGAACAGGGCATCCTGATCTGCGGCACCGGCCTGGGCATGTCCATTGCGGCCAATAAGATCCATGGGATCCGGGCTGCCGTGTGCTGTGACTGCTATTCTGCAGAAAAGGCACGGGAACACAACAATGCCAACGTCCTGTGCATGGGTGCCAGAGTGCTGGGCAGCGGCTTGGCTGAAAAGATTGTAGATGCCTATCTGGGGGCTTCTTTCCTGGGCAGCTATCATACCCAGAGAGTCCAGAAAATCATGGATTTGGAAAAGTAAGGTGTAAAACATGAACGTGGAAGAACTGGCTCAGGAATTGGGAGAAGCAGCAGAAGAATTACTCAGCAAACA
>OMUE01000234.1 GCA_900314165.1 uncultured Acidaminococcus sp. | reverse complement strand
TTTATTGGGTCACTTTTAACCGGCCAAATGGGTCAAATTGAACCCGGCCTTGACAGAGCCAAAATTATCTCGTGTTTAATCTTAGTCTTATTTAGATTAAAACATATTTTATACTTTCACATTGTTTTCTAAAAGTTTTTATTTTACTTTAAACTTTATGGATTTTTTATATATTTTTTATTATAGTAAAAACGAGGTGAGTCATATGGTACTACGTCATCAATATCTGGATAAGCTCAATCAATTGAAGGATAAAAACATAATTAAAGTCATAACCGGCGTCAGACGTTGCGGCAAATCTACTTTGTTGAAGCAATTTTCCGATCAGCTAAAGCAGCAGGAAGTGCCGGAGTCCGCCATTATCTTCCTCCAATTGGATCGGGCTGTCCGGGCGTTATATTGAAATCTCAATGCTGCCCCTTTCTTTTTCTGAATACTGTGAGCTGCTAAAGGCCGAACCCTCTCAGGCCTGGAATTCCTATTTTCGCTTTGGCGGATTCCCTTACCTGCCGAACCTGCCTGGAGAAGAGGAAAAGCGGGATTATCTACAAGGCATCTATCATACGGTGTTGTTAAAAGATATCGTAGAACGGTACAAAGTACAGGATCCTTATATTCTGGAAAGTATTTTGCGTTTCTTATTTGACAATGTAGGGAATATGACGACTTCTAAAAAGATTTCTGACAGCCTTACTTCTTTTGGAAGGAAGACCACTCCTGTTACTGTGGAAAAGTATCTGCGCACATTGGAGGACGCCTTTATCTTGTACCGGGCAGACCGCTACGATATACAGGACAAGCAGCATCTGCGATTCACAGAAAAGTATTATGGTGTGGATATGGGACTGCGTTGGCTCCTTCTGGGCGACAGAGGTCGGGATATCGGGCATGTTTTGGAAAATATCACTTATTTAGAGTTACTGCGTCAGGGCTGCCAGGTTTATGTTGGCAAAGTAGGCAATTTAAAAGTAGACTTTATTGCTGAGAAAGCAGGCTGCAAAGCCTATTACCAGGTAGCCGCCAGCATCTTGGATCCGGCAACCTTCGAAAGAGAAATCACGCCCCTAAAGCGCATCAAAGATAACTACCCTAAATATATCCTGACCATGGACACGCTGCCCATGGAAGAAGACGGTATCCGTCAGATCAATGTATTGGAGTTTTTAACCGGACAACAACAAAAAGGACTGTAAAACGATTTCTCGTTTTACAGTCCTTGAACTTTTATTGGTGACCCTGGAGTGATTCGAACACTCGACACACGGCTTAGAAGGCCGTTGCTCTATCCAGCTGAGCTACAGGGCCAATGGCTCTCAGGTAAGCTTCGCTTCCTGGGATATTGAAAAACCAGTCCGTTGCAGCATACAACGTCCTGATTGATACCGAAGTGGAGCGGGTGATGGGAATCGAACCCACGTAATCAGCTTGGAAGGCTGGAGCTCTACCATTGAGCTACACCCGCAAGAGTATGGTCGGAGCGACAGGATTTGAACCTACGACCCCCTGCTCCCAAGGCAGGTGCTCTACCAAACTGAGCTACGCCCCGTCGCGTATGGAAATGGGAAAAGAATGCAAAAAAAAATGGTGGGCGATAACAGGATCGAACTGCTGACATCCTGCTTGTAAGGCAGGCGCTCTCCCAGCTGAGCTAATCGCCCGAAAAGAAAAATGGTGACCGGGGGGGGAATCGAACCCCCGATACCGCCGTGAAAGGGCGGTGTCTTAACCGCTTGACCACCCGGCCATTGGCTCCCCGAGTAAGACTCGAACTTACAACAACTCGATTAACAGTCGAGTGCTCTACCATTGAGCTATCGGGGAATCTCGCTACGCTCATGCGTTGCGAGGATTATTATATAAAATATGGTACAAATTGTCAACAAGTTTTTAAGAATTTCTTTTACGGAATCTTTACGCTTGAACAGGTCTTTAGCTGGTAGTCTTTTATGACCAAGGACCAAAGCCCCCTGTTTACCCCTGGGCAGCTACGTGCTCCATAGCCACAGCCGTCTGTTGGCCCAGCAGCAGCTCGATACATTCCAGGATGGTCTGGGTCATGTTCACCTGCCAGAACTGGCCGGCTTCTGTCAATTCATACAGATAGCCATTGAACTGCCACAGGCCGTACTGCTCCCACAATTCTCCCAGGAAGGACAATTCTGCCAAACGCCCGTCCATGGCCGTGACCTTCTGCAGGTCGAAGCGGCACTGGTTCATGTCGGCCTGGACCACGTCGGAAAAGGCCGCAAAGGGAGATTGCTGACTCAGGAACATGAAGGGTTTCTGGCCTGCTGCCACCAGTTTTTCGTACATGGGCAAAGCCCGGTGCAGCATGGTGCTGACGCCGTCCACGTGGCCACCGGCCCCACAGCCGAAGGGGAACAGGTGGACGCCGTTGCGGGCCATAGTGTTGTACAGGCTGCGCTCCCGGTTATTCCGGGCCCAGTGGCAGTGGCTCAGCCGTTTATAGCCGTGCTTATCCAGATACTGCTTGCCGACGGCGAACATGAGGGCCTGCTCCTGGGTCGTAGCTGCAGGCGGCAGTTTTCCCCGCTGGATATACAGGTTCAGATCGCTTTTGTCGAAGACATTCAACTGGTACAGGTCTGCTCCGTCGATACCGGAGGCCACCAGCGTCTCCACATCCTTCTGCCACACGTCCATGGTCTGATCCGGCAGGCCGAACATCAGGTCGATGACCACGGCGCACTGGTTGTAGTCCATAAGACTCCTGAGACGCCGCAGTACTTCTTCCCGGGTGTCGATGCGGCCCACCTGCTGGCGCACCTTCGTATCGAAAGACTGGACCCCCAGGGACATGCGGTTCACGCCGTTGGCAAACCATACATCCATCTTTTCCGGCACCAGGTCGTGGATCCGGCCTTCCAGGGTCAGTTCATAGTCGTTGGCCAGGGGCAGGCAGCGCCGGATGGTACGCAGCAACCGGCCCACATTGGCCGGGGACAGGGACGTAGGTGTGCCGCCCCCGATGAATACGGCCTGGATGGGCGCGCTGGTCAGCCGGGGCGCGTCAGCGGACTGCTCCAGTTCCCGAATCAGTGCATCCACATAGCGGTCTTCCGCATTTTGGTCCGTGCCATTTTGGAAGAAGCCGCAGTACAGGCATTTTGTCTTGCAGAACGGAATATGCAGATAGGCCATCTGCAGGGGATGCCCCTGAACCGGGGTCGCCATGATCTTCTGCCAGATGCCCTGAGCCATAGGCGGTGGGATCATCTTTCCCTTCATACCCGCATGGACCACCCGTTTGTGGGGGAACGCCAGACACAGAGGATTGTCCGTTTTACGGCCGAACTGCAGGAGCCTCTGCTCCTCTGGCAGGCCGGCTGCATAGTGTGCTAACATCATAGCTGTCCCTCAGGCGCCCACAGCAGCCAAGACCTTTTCCGCAAAGGCTTTGGCGTTTGCCAGATCCTGGGCGTCCGGATGGGTGGAGGCTGCTTTGTGGCGGGCTTCACTAGCCGCATTTTTGCCATGGAGGCTTTCCGGCGGGAAACGTTTATACATGGCTTCGATGAGCTTCGGATCGACTTTGCCCTGGCAGATAAAGGTAGCCACCGGTTTCTTGCCTTCCGGCAGGAAAGCCACCGCGTTGTCCATGCTCTTTTGGGCATGTTCGCCCTTGGGATCAGCCCCCAGGGTGCCGAACACAGCCACATGGGCATTGGTCAGTCTGGCCAGCACGGCTTTGGAAGCGTCATCGGCCGTGCCTTTGTCCACCCAGAAGCCCATAAAGGCCAGGTCATAGGAGGCAAAGTCTTCCGGCAGGTTTTTGATATCCACGCAGAGCGTGCCCGCAGGCAGGGCAGAAGCGATTGCTTCTGCCACCAGTTTCGTATTGCCCGTGCGGGTAGAATACAGAACGATAGATTTCATGATTTTCTCCTTTTAGAACTTCCATTCCATGCCGGCTCTCCAGGTACGGCCATAGATGGAATAATTGTCATCTTTGCTGAAGGTCTTATTGAACAGGTTGTCCACGCCAGCGTAGATGTATAGATTCTTGTTAATGTCCTTTGTCACGACAAAGTTCGTGGTGCTGTAGGTATAGTTCTGGCCATCGCCGTTCAGATAATCCTTGTACCACTGGTTGTACAGGGTAGCGGTCCAGGGATTGGCTTTAGCGTCCGTCCAGGTCAATTCTACGACACCGGTGTTGCGGGCATGGCCTTCCAGCCGTTCATTCGTATTGGAATCTCTGGCATCCAGGTAGGTGTAGCTGGCCTTAGCGCTCCAATGCTTATCGAAATTGTAGCCGGCTTCCGCTTCCAGGCCGTCCATAGTGGCTTTATTGATATTCACATACTGATACCGGACGGCACGGCCGAAGCGGCCCAGGAAGTCAGAGGTGATCAGGTTGGAAATCTTGTTGTGGAAATAGGTCAGCTTGCCCGTAGCCTTGCCCTTTTCGCCTTCCAGGCCGATATCGAACGTACGGGATTTTTCCGGCTGCAGGTTTTCATTGCCCCAGACCTGGACCTGCATACGGCCCATGTTCCGGTCCATATGGGAGTACAGTTCGAAAATAGAAGGAGCACGGTAGCCGAAGCCGTAGTTCGTCTTGATCCGGGCATTCTTGCTCAGGTCATAGGTCAGGCCGGCCCGGGGTGACCATTCGGAGCCAAAGCTGCTGTGATGGTCAAAGCGGATGGACGGAACGAAGAACAGCTTGTCCGTCAGCTGCCATTCATCCTGCACGTAGGCACCATAGGAGCTGATGTTGGCGGAAGAATAGGGTTTATCCATGCCCAGATAGTTTTCCGTCCGCAGCTTGTAGGAACCGGCCCCCAGACGGGTACCGCCGGCCTTCTGCTTACGGTATTCTGCCCCGTACGTAATGGTGTGGGACTTGTTGGGGCGATAGGTGTTCTTGCCTTCAAAGACCAGGGTGCTGTATTTAGAATGATCGAAGTCCTGCCAGCTTTGGGGAATCCGTTTCCTGGATTCTTTGCCCAGACGGTTATAGTAGGTCTGCAGTTCCCAGTCGTTCTTATTATCGAAGCCATAGTACTTCACATGGTAATCCTGCCGGTTGTTGTCGTACCATTCCGTCATATCATAACGGGCAGAAGGGGACATGGCTTTGGGATTGCCAGCGGAGAATTGGCGATATTGTTCCTTCATGAAAGAAGCACCGAAGTCCAGACCACTGTGGTCATTGAACTCGTAATTTCCATTGAAGTCGAAATACCGGCGGGGGCCATACATATTCGTATCCCCTTCATCATCATCCTTGCGGACTTCCGTCAGGTTGTAGTTCATATCCAGGCTCAGCTTGCCCATCTTGCCGGAAGAGAGGCCTCCGTAGACAGAGGATTCGCGGGTACCCAGCTTCGTGCCTGCATAGCCGCCGGCTTCTTTATTCTTCTTCGTGATGATGTTGATGACGCCGCCCATAGCGTCAGAACCGTACAGAGCGGAACCGGAACCCCGGATGATTTCAATGCGGTCCACATCGGCCAGGTTGATCCGGTTCAGTTCATAGACATTCATAGTGCTGCCGGAGTCTTCACCGGCCATGCGGCGGCCATCCAGCATAATCAGGGTGGATTGGGTGCCCATACCGCGGATGGACACCTGATTGCCCGTCATGCCGGCTTCCATCACATTCAGGCCTGTTACGGTCTTTAAGGCATCCCGCACATTATAGGCTCCCAATTTCTTGATTTCTTCGCTGGTGACCACTTTTGTAGTCATGGGGACTTTCTTTTCTTCCAGCTTTGTCTTCGTTGCTGTTACGACGGTTTCCCCCATGTCATAACTGGACAGATCCTCCTGAGCCTGTGCTCCGCAGACGCTGGTACCCCCTACGATTGTAGCCAGACATACGCTTAACCAGATTTTTCTTGCCAGTTGCTTGTTTTCCATTCTTTTCTCCTTTTCCCCTATGATTTTTTGTAAGCAAAGAGTTCCCCACAGCTTGCAGATGATTTATTTTTTCAAGGCTTCACCAGTGCAGACGATGACATCGCCATACACCGGGCGGCCTTGCTGCTGCCAATTTTCAATTGTTCCTTTAAACGGGCTCAGTACCAGGAATTTTGTTTCCGGCAGCCTTGCCTGCAGGCGCTCTACCGTACCCAGCCGGCTGTCTGAATGGAAGCAGCCGTTCACATGGTACACGACGGCATCAGGGTGCCCTGTCAGATAATCGCCGATGGTTTCCGCCATCTTGTCATCCTTCAGGCACTGGGCCCGGAAGAACCGTTCCCGCATAGCCGGTGGCACGGGCATGGCCTTGCCGTTAGCTGCCATGGTGGCATAAAATTTTTCTTTGTAGGCACCGTCCGGTGCCGTGGTAGTCCGGGGCAGATAGGAACGGTCTTTTTCCTTCACGGCCTCCAGGCTCCCTGTCTTAGCCAGGATGGACGCCAGATTCCTGGGTACATTGGCTGCCAGGACTTTTAATTTCTTCTCCCTGGCAAATTCTACCAGAGGCCGGTAATCCGTCTTATAATTCGGCCATTGTCGGGCCTGCTGCAGATACTGTCCTTCAGTAAGCTTCCCAGCCAGATAGGCATCCACCGCAGCCTGCTCATCCGCTTCCAGCATTTCCAGGGACAGGACCAGCCGGCTGCCATACACCGCATACAACTTCTTCAGCAGGGATAACTCTGCCTTGTGCAGGATTTTATTATCATGGAACTCCCCAAAGAAAACGGCTCGTTTCCCCTGGCTTTCCTGCACAATCCTTTGTTCTGTCAAAGCTCTGTCCCGGGCATCCAGATAGGTGGGAGCTGCTGCCTGTGCAGCGTTCACAGCACCGGACCCCAAAGCCAGGAACACGGCCTGGCAGATGCTGATTTCCAGCCATTTTTTCAGATTCATGCTGATACCTCCTTGCAGGATTACAGACGGAACACCACAGTCTTCGTGGCATAGCAGCGGACCGGGATGCCTTCTTTATAAGCAGGTGAGAAGCTATAGGTATAGGCAGAATCCAAGGCGGCCCGGTCCATGACGCCGTAGCCGGAACTTGCGATGACGGAGGCAGATTCCACACTGCCATCCTTGCCTACCACCATTTGGATCGTCACCCGCCCCTGCACATTCCGTTTCCGTAAGGGTTCAGGGTATTCCGGATTCTCATGGCCCAGTTCTTCCGGGGACACATCCGGCTGGATGGCTTCCGTATCAAAGCTGGGGCCACTGCCTCCGCCCGAGCCATCGCCTACGCCTTCTCCATCCCCCGTACCCGTTCCGGTGCCGCCTTCCACGCCTTGCTCGCTGCCATTTACATCGCCTGCTCCTGCAACTGCCTGGGAAGGTACCGCACTTGTTGCGGCAGGTGCCTGCACAGCAGGCTGAGGTGCAGGTTCCAGGGGCTTGTCCACCGGTTCCGCTATGGTCTCCGGATCTGCCGGCCGGGGTACGGGTGTTTCCCGGACCGGAGCCGGCTGGGGCTGGGCCGGTACTGTGATTTTCTTAGCCGGCAGGCCATTGCCCTTCTTACCCGGATTGCCCGGCAGGATGGCTATGCTGTAGATCTTCGGATCCTGCAGTTTCTTCTGATAGGCCTGCCAGCCGGCCACGCCGATGAGGCAGGCAAAGACCACGTGGACGCCCAGGGAAACCGCAATGCCTTTCTTCGTATCGGACCAGATCATGAGGAGGTCCCTGCCTTTTCCGCTGCCAACCCTACCCGGGTAATGCCGGCTTGTTTGCAGCCGTCCAACAGTGAAATAATCTTTTGATAGGGCACCTGTCCGTCCCCGTAAATGACCATGGAAAATTTCGGATTATTGGCAGAAGCCTGCTTGGCCTGGGCAATGAGGGTACTCTCCGTAATGGGTTTCCCTTCCAGATACAGGCTGCCGTCGGCCTTCACAGTCACATTAAAGCGGGTCTGCTGCTGCAGCTCCACAGCACTGGCTTTGGGCAGCTGCACGGGCAGGGTCTTTGTCTCACTCATGTACATGGTGCTGACGATGAAGAAAACCAGCAGCAGGAAGCTCATATCAATCATGGGGCTGATCATGATGCCGATTTCCTTCCGCTTCCGATTCCTTAACTTGATCATGCCCGTTTCCTTTCTGTAACCACGCAGGATTGGCAGATATCTTTCTTACGGACAGCTTCCAACAGGGTATTGCCCATTTCTTCAATATTCAGGGTAATGTCCTTCATGCGCCGTTCGAAGTAGCCCTGGAAACACACGGCCACAATGGAGATGCACAGGCCGAACACCGTAGTGATCAGGGCTTCAGCCAGGCCACCAGTGACAGCCATAGGGTCTTCCATGCGGCGGGTCAGGTTGTTGAAAGCACCCATCATACCGGTTACGGTACCCAGCAGGCCCAGGACAGGAGCCAGCGTCACGATAATGCCCAGATAGGGCAGATGGTTTTCGAATTTGTCGATAGCCCGTTCGGCCCGGTAACTGATGAAGTTTTCCAGATATTCGTAGTTATCATGACGGTCCATGACGATGGTAGCCAGCTTGGCGATCTCGCCCTGGGTAGTATCAGCTAACTCCTTGGCATGATCCCAGTCGCTATCTTCAATATATTGGCAGAACTTCTTCGTAAAGGCTCTGCCGCTGTCCGCTTTCTTAAAGAACAGCAGCCGCTCGATACCGATGGCTACGGCAGCAATGGAACAGACCAGCAGCGGGTACATGACCCAGCCGCCCCTCACGAAATATTCAAAACCGGCAGTCAGATGATTCATTCGTTATTCCTTCTTTCTTCTACAATGCCGGCTTCTTTTTCCCACAGCCGGTAATACACGCCTTTCTTCGCCAAAAGCTCTGCAGGACTGCCTTTTTCCACAATCCGGCCCTGCTCCAGGACCACCAGGGTATCGGCTTTCTGCACGGTGCTCAGTCGGTGAGCTACCATGAGGGTGGTCCGTCCTTTGGCCAGTTTTTCCAGTTCCTGCTGGACCTGGGCTTCCGTAATGTTATCCAGGGAGGACGTAGCTTCGTCCAGCACCACGATGGGGGCATCCTTTAAAAATGCCCTGGCCAGGGCCAGCCGCTGCCGCTGTCCGCCGGACAGCTTTACACCCCGTTCCCCGATTTCCGTAGCCAGTTTTTCCGGCAGGGCCTGGATGAATTCCCAGGCCCGGGCAGCCTGCGCCGCCTGTTCCACTTCCTGTTGGGAACTTTGGAAATCGCCAAAAGAAATATTTTCTTCTATGGAATCGGAAAACAGGAATACATCCTGCTGGACCAGACCGATCTGCCGCCGGACACTGGCCGGATTCACAGTGGCCAGGTCGTGGCCATCGATGAAGATCTGTCCCCGGGTCGGTTTGTAGAAGCGGAGCAGCAGATTGACCAGCGTGGTCTTGCCCGTGCCGGTAGCGCCAACGAAAGCCACTTTTTCTCCCGGCCGGATCGTCAGGGAAAAGTCCCTGATGACCGGTTCCGCCTTGCCATAGCTGAAGGTCACATGACGGAACTCTATGGCACCCCGGGCCGCCGGCAGATCCGGCAGCCTGCTGCCCTCTTCCACAGGCTGCTGCATAATGTGGTAGAAGCGCCGAAAACCGGCCATGCTTCTTTGATACGTCTCCACGAACATCACTAATTTCATAATGGGTTTGATGAAGATGCCCACATACAGGAAATAGGCCACCAGGTCGCTGACCTGCATGGCGCCCTGCTGGATCTGCCAGGCTCCTACCAGCAGGATGCACAGGTTGATGCTGTTCGTAAACAGATTGATGCTGGCACTGAAATAGGAGCGGATCTGGAAGGAAGCCCTTCTGGCATCCAGATACAGGCGGGCCGCTTTCACAAAATCCTGGCGGGTATGATCCTCCGCTGCAAAGGCTTTCACCATACGGATGCCGTTCAGGGCTTCTTCCCCCAGTGCGGACAGCTGGCCGTACTGTTTCCGGGTAGCCAGGAACGTATCCCGCAGCTTCATATTGATCCAGATGGTATGGAGTGCTTTGCCAAAGATCAGGAGGATGACCAGGCCGCCCAGCACCGGGTTCATATAGAGCAGGATGCCCATAGTCCCGATCAGGCTGAAGATTGTCACCAGCAGATCATTGGGAATCCGGGAGGCCAGTTCCCCGGTTTCCGCCACGTCGGACGTAAGGGTGGCCAGCAGCTGGCCTGTCCGGGCATTATCAAAGAACTGGAAGGGCAGCTGCTGGATATGGGTGAACAAGTCTTCCCGCATATCGTTTTCCATGTTGGCGCTGAGGATGCCGCTGCCGTAGGATATGCCATACAGCAGCAGGAAATTGGCACCGTACAGCAGGGCGAGGCCCAGACACTGGAGCAGCACCTGAGGCCAGCTGGTACTGGCCAGTTCCCGCTGCAGGATATAGCGCACGCCCAGGGGAAAGACCAGTTCCAGCAGCGCCCCCGCCACGGCTCCTACAGCAATGAGGCCGGCCAGCAGCTGATAGCGCCGGTAGTACGACAAGAAGCAGCGCAGCAAGCCTTTTTCCTGCCTCATGAGATTTCCTCATAGGCCAGGATCGGCCTCTTCCGGCCCGGCAGGGGGATGACCTGGCAGTTTACGTGATACACGTCCTGCATCATCCGGGGCGTAATGACCTGCTCCGGCGGCCCTTCTGCGTACTTCTTACCGTTGCAGATGACCACGATCCGGTCGCTGACTTCCAAGGCCTGGCCCAGGTCATGGAGAACCATAACGATGCCCATGCCGGATTCCTTGTTCAGCTTTTTCACCAGATGCATGATTTCATATTGATAGGCAATATCTAAAAATGTCGTCGGTTCGTCCAAAAACAGGATATCCGGCTGCTGGGCCAGTACCGCAGCAATCCAGACCCGCTGGGCTTCACCGCCGGAGCAGGCCGCCAGGGTCTTGTCCCGCAGTTTCCAGACACCAGTGGCCTTCATAGCCCATTCCACTACCCGGTCATCTTCCGGGGAGTTGCCCTGGTGCCAGGTTTGGTAAGGTACCCGGCCGAAGCTGACCAGATCCCGTACCCGGAAGTCCGGCGGGACCAGATGCTGCTGGGGCAGCACACCCACCTGTTGGGCAAATTTTTTGGAAGGAATCTGCGCCAGGGGCGTGCCGTTGCAGAACACCGTCCCCTTACGGCAGGCCAGCAGCCGGGTCAGTGTCTTCAGCACGGTGGATTTGCCGGAGCCATTGGGGCCTACAAACGTGGTGATTTCACCCTGGCGGACCGTAATATCGAAGTCCTCCAGGACGACCCGGCTTTCATAGCCAATTCCTAATTTTGCACCTTTAATTTCCACGAATCTGTCCTTTCTTGCGCAGCATGTACAGGAAGAAAGGTCCTCCTGTCATGGCCATCACAACACCTACGGGAATCTCCATGCCGGGGATCAGGATCCGGCCGATCGTATCGGCTGCCAGCAGCGTGATGGCTCCCAAAAGTGCCGTCACGGGCATTAAATTCCTATAATCCGCGCCCACGAGCATCCGGGCCATGTGGGGAACTACGAGCCCGACGAAACCGATCATGCCGGCAACGGCCACAGTAGCAGCCGCCAGGAATGCGCCTACGGCAGAGATGATGATGCGCAGCTTGTTGACATTCTCACCCAGGCTGGAGGCCATCTCATCGCCCAGCTGCAGGATGTTGCAGCTTTTGATGCAGCAGAAGCCCAACACCAGCCCGATGCCTGCGTAGGCTGCAACGGTCCCTGCATGGTCCCAGCTGCGGCCGGAGATACTGCCGTTCAAAAAGCCAAGCACATTCGAAAGATTATCTGCATTCAATAATTGAAGGAAGGACGTATAAGCGCCCAGCACCGTATTGACAGCCACACCGGACAGGACGATGCGCACAGGGTCCACGCCTTTGTGCCAGGCCATCAGGTAGATGAGGGCACAGGCACCCAGGGCGCCGCCGAAGGCAAACAGGGGCACAGAACTGATGAGGTACGGTGCCAGCAGCATGACGGACGTAGCAGCCGTAGCTGCACCGGCCGATACGCCGATGATGCCAGGGTCCGCCAGGGGGTTCCGCATAACGGACTGCAGCAGCGCTCCAGAAACGGAAAGGGCGCAGCCTACCATAGCCGCAATGAGGATCCGGGGCAGACGCAGGTTCAGGACCACGACCCGGATCGTCCGATTATTTTCCATAAGGCCTGCGACAATCTGTGCCGGCGAAAACCAGGCACTGCCTAAACCCAGGGCAAGGATACCCAGACCGGTCAGCACCAACAGCAGTGCGAAGCAGACCACAGCTGTCCTACCCTTTTGCCAGGGCCTCATGGCTGCCCCTTTTCCAAAGCATGGAGCCGGCTTATAAGATTCTGGATCTGGTCGATTTCATCCAGCCCGCCGGAAATGGCGAAGATTTTGGGCAGATAGATGACTCTGCCGGACTGGATTGCTTCAAAATGAGACCAATAGTCCTTATGGTCAGCAAATTCCTTTTCCATAATATCCCGTTGTTCATTTTCGCCAGCCATGGCACTGACGCAGACCACCAGGTCCGGATTGTAGCTCAGAGCCTGTTCCTGATTCATGGGAATCATGATGCCGCCCTTTGCCGGCGCTACATTCGTAAAACCCAGCAGATGCAGCATGGAACCTACCGTACCGAATTGATTCTGCAGATAGAAACGGGGAGGAGCCGCCTGCATGACCATGACTTTCTTCCCGGCATTCTTCTTTTTCTCCTCCGTCATCTGCTGCTCTACATCAGCAAACTTCTTTTTGATGGCTTTGCCGGCCTCTGTGTCCTTGCCGAAGGCATCCACGAAAGTCAGCGTCATCTCTTTCACCGACGCATAAGAAACCGTAGGACCGGCATCTACGTAATAGACGGGAATCTTTTCCCGTTCCAGGATCTTGCCATACGTATCCCGGGCATGGTAGCCTACGATGACCAGGTCTGGCTGAAGGGCGATGACAGATTCGATATCGATATTGGAACGCATACCAGTCTGAAACAGTTTTGCCTTTTTCTTCAGGCTTTCAGGCCATTGCAGCACCTTCGTATTGGGGATCCCCACCTGATTGATGCCCAGGGCCTCCAGAGTCAGCACCGGCGTATTCGTCAGGGATACGACCCGTTCCGGTTTCTTTGCCAGAGTCAGGCTGCCTTTGATACCGGCCTTTTCCAGGCTTTTGCCAAAAGGCAGGACAATTTTGGCTTCCTGCTTCTTTGTTTCCTGTTTCGGAGCAGGGGAAGTGCCACAGCCTGCAAGGCTCAGCAATGCCAGAAGAGAGAAAAATGCAGCTAATAGTTTTTTCATTTGATTAGTTTCTCCTAATTTTATATTTTGATTTATACTTGTAATTTTATATTTTATATATTATTTAAGTTAGATTTGTCTAACTCTATTTGAAGAGTATACCATTTCACTTAATTTCCGTCAATAAAAAATCCGCCTGCAGTTAACAAGCGGATTTTTATATTAGAACTTCCATTCTGCCCCGGCCCGCCAGGTGCGGCCATCGTTCCACAGAGCATCCTCTTGACCAAAGGTCTTATTGAACAGATTGTCCACGCCGGCATACAGGGACAGGTTCCCGATTTCCTTTGTGACCACGAAATTCGTCAGGCTGTACGTATAGCTGTCTTCCACCCGGTTCCGGCTCGTTTCCCCGTCGCTGAGATAATTCTGGAACCATTGGGTATAGAGCGTGGCCGTCCAGGGTTTCTTCGTGCCATCGGTCCAGCCCAGCTCCACGGTGCCCGTATTATAAGCACGGCCTGTAAGCCGCCGTCCGGCCCCGTCCCGGGCATCCAGATAGGTGTAATTCGTCTTCAGGGACCAGTGCTTGTCAAAAGTGTATTTTGCCTCGGCTTCCAGTCCCTGCAGGGTGGCTTCGTCGATATTCACATAATGATAGATTCCTTCAAACCGGTGATGGGCTCTGTTGTAACGAGCATAGTCTGCCTGCCGGTTGATGAGATTGGAAACTTTGTTATGGAAATACGTGACTTTTCCCTCCGCTTTCCCCTTTTCCGTTTCAAAACTCAGATCGAAGTTTACTGTTTTTTCCGGCCGCAGGTCAGGGTTGCCAGCCAAATGGATAAAGTATCCTGGCACAGGGGAATGGTCAAAGTCTGCATACAGTTCGAAAATGCCGGGTGCCCGATAGGCCCGGCCATAGTTCACTTTCAACCGGCTGGCTTTACTGAGAGTATAGGTCAGCCCGGCCCGGGGCGACCATTCACTGCCGAAACTGTCATGATGGTCAAAGCGGACGGACGGGATAAAGAGCAGGCGGCCCAGTTTCATTTCGTCCTGCAGGTAAAAAGCATAGGTCTTCACACTGGCAGAGCCATACCGGCTGTTCAGGCCCAGATACTGTTCCGTCCTGCTATGGCCGCCGGCATTGGCAAACCGTGTACCACCGGCCTTCTGGACCTTATGCTCCAGACCATAGGTCAGCGTATTCCGCTCATCCATGGTGTACGTATTCCTGGCTTCATTGACCCACACCGAATATCTGGCATGGTTGAAGTCCGTCCAGCCAGCCTGGTCCCGATCCCGGCTTTCCCTGCCCAGGCGGTTGTAATAGGATTGCACTTCCCAATCATTCTTCAAACTACTTCCGTAATATTTCACGTAATAGGATGAGCGATTGTTGTCGTAATAATCCTGGACAGGCTGGAACCGGTAATTCTTGCTGCGAGCCGAGAATTGCTCTTTTAAGAAACCAGCGCCAAATTCCAGGCCGCTGTCGTCATCAAAATGGTAAGAACCGTCAAAGCTCACAGTCCGGCGGGGTCCATACTGGTTCGTCGTACCGTCCGCTGTCCGTTTCCTGACCTTTGTCAGATCAGCATCCACGGACAGGTTCAGTTTTCCCAGATCCCTGGTAGAGAAGCCTCCGTACACAGAGGACGCCAGGGTTCCTGTGCGGGTGCCAGCATAAGCACCTGCCGGCTTGTCCTTCTTCATAATGATGTTGATGACGCCGCCCGTAGCATCACTGCCCCAGACCGCAGAGCCTGAACCCCGGAGGACCTCGATGCGTTCCACCTGATTCAGGTTGATCCGGTTCAGCTCGTAGGCATTCATGGCTTCTTTGGAATCTTCCCCTGCCAGGCGGCGGCCATCCAGCAGAAGCAGGGTCTGGCTTGAGCCCATGCCCCGGATGCTCACGTTATTGCCAACCATGAACATGCCGTTTTCCGTCACGTCCAGGCTCGTCATAGTTTTCAGGGCATCCTGAACCGTATAGGCCCCTTTTCGCTTCAGCTCTTCGCTGTGCAGCACTTCCACTGCCAGGGGATTCTGTCTGGCAGTTACCTTTGTCCTGGTAGCTGTTATGACAATGTCCTGGACGGCTGGCGCCGGCTGTGCCGCCTGGGCGTAGCCGGTGGCACAGATGGTCAGGGCAGCTGCCGTGCCCCATACGATAATCTGTCTTCCCCTCATGAAAATTAGCTCCCTAATCGCTCTGCAGCGGCCTTTACACTCGTACCTTCACCACAACCTTCTTCACTTTGAAGGGGCCATTGCCGTAATAGCAGTTGGGACGATGGACTTCCCAGGGGAAGAAGATGGCGAAGTCGCCTTCTTTCAGGTAGACAAAGTTTTCTTTTTCCGTATGACCATAGAAGACCACGTCATCCCGTTCCGAACGGTCTTCTGTCAGTCCGCTGGCGTTTTCTACATCCGTATAGCCGATGCTCTCTTTGCCGTAGGCCAGCAGCTGGATATCAATATATTGGAAATGTTTTTCCGGACGACGGTCTTCCACCGGTTCCGTCAGGTATTCATTGACGTTGGCGTAGATATCGTCCCCTTCCAGCTGATTCTTGCCCAAAGGCAGTGCCTTCAGGTCCAGGTCAGCCACCATTTCCAGAGCTTTCTTCACATTGCCTGCCACATAGGGCAGTACCCGTGCGATTTCTTTCTGTGTTCCGGTAATCATTATATATTCCTCCTTAGTTCGTGGGCTGGTACAACAAGCCTCAAATAATTTATATATTAAAAACCTACACCGAAATTTGCAACCGTAGGGGCGCATCGTAAGATGCGCCCACCAAGGATTCCCTAACAAACTAACTTTAGTGGGCTTATCTCACGATAAGCCCCTACGCAGTCATATCTGAATTTGGTGTATATTTTTAGTTATAAATGGAAGTTAATTGTGGGTTTCTATACCAGTCGCTAGTAGTGCACTGCACTTTGCACTTTATCCCAGCAAGGTATTCAGCTTCCCGTACACCTGCAGGGCATTTTCATAAAAGAACTCCTGATGGTGTTCTTCCGGGATGGTCAGCTTCATAACGTCGATATAGCTGCGCAGGTTGATGAGGGGCCAGTCCGTACCGTAGATGACCTTGTCATAGCGGCCCACATAATCCAGCCACATACGCAGATAACGGAAATAATCCCTGTGTTTCTCATAAAAGATCGAACCGTCGAATTTGCCTTCCAGCAATCCGGACAGATCCACATATACATTGGCATCCTTGGCCGCCACTTCCAGGGCATCCAGCAGCCAGGGATTGCCACAGTGGGCGATGACGAATTTCACCCGGGGAAAGGCTACGGCCACCTCATCGATGGTCAGAGGATGGGCGTATTTCAGCAGGCCATAGCCCCCAGCCGTATCCCCGGTGTGAAACACGACGGGTACATGATAGGCTTCAGCCAGCTCATACAGGGGATAATGGCGCTTATCATAGGCATAGACCTGGTTGTAGCCCAGGTAGATTTTGATGCCCACGCACTGGGGTGTCTTCAGGCAGCGCTCAAACTCCAGGGCTGTCGCCTTACAATTTTCCTCTGTCAGAGCATTGCTTTCCAATCCGGCACAATAAGCAATCTCTTTGGGCTGGTTATAGTGTTCCAGATCAAATTTCCCTGCCAGATCCGGCACTCTGGGCACCACGCCGCCGAATTGGGCAGGTCCCAGCTTGCTGTTGCCCATGACCACGCTCATGACTACGTGATTTTTCCGGCAGGAAGCCAGGTAGTTTTCCACCGTATTTTCATGGCCTGCCTCTTTGGCAATAAAATCAAAGCCTTCGCACTTATAAAAGTGCATATGGCCATCAATGATTTTCAACTTGCTCCCCTTCTTCCCTCATTTGTGTCCAAAACAGATTGTTCCCGGCAAGACCGGGCAGATACTGCCGCAGAACGTTCTTTTGTCCTGCTAAAAGGGCCAGCGTACCCTGGACAAAGCCCTGTTCAAAGCGGACCCGGGTACTCCGGTCCGTCAGTGACAGCGTCCCAGGGCCCGTCAGGTCAAACAGCCCCTGGGCCGAGTGGAGATACCATTTGTCCGTCCGGCCCACCCGTCTTCTTTCTCCTGCAAGGACCAGCAGATACTCTGCCCCGGCTTCCCGGCCCTGCCGTTTCAACCTTTCCAGGGCCACTCCGTTCGGGGCATTTTCTGTATGGCTGCTATGTTCATAGGCCAGGACTTTGTAATGGGGCAGCAGGTTCCTGTATTCGTCCAGGATCAGCCGGCCCAGTTCCGGGGAAAACCGGGTATCCGCTCCATTATCCTGATCATAGACCGCCAGGGCTACGAGAGGCCCGCTGCCGGATTTAGCCATGGGACGTTCAGCCATCCTGCCTTCGGCCACGGCTTTGTCCCGTTCCCGATAATAATCCAGTACGGCCAGATCCAGGTAATAAGAAACAGGATGCTGATAGTCCGTATAGTTTCCGGACAGATTGAATTTTTTCTCTTCACCAAACTGCCGATAGCCATACCCTTTGTAGAAGGTCTGCAGGGCTCCGGGAACCGGGTCATAAGAGGTGACCACCCGCCGCAGATTGACATTTGGACCGTACTTTCTGCCAAAGGCCTCATTGCCTACGGCAGGAGCCCCGAACGTAACAATGGGAATCTGTTCTTTTCTGACCCCCTGCCGGGCTAAAAGCTCCCCGTACAGGGTTGCGCCCGCTCCTCCCAGGCTATGACCGGTCAGCAGCAGTTTCCAGTCCGGGTGCTGCTGCAGGAATTGTGCCACATCATCAGCTTTCCCATCCCCGTCCAGATCTACAGGCGCTGCCAGGGCTGCCTGGGCATAACTGAAAAAGCCTTTGTGAACCAGGGGGATCGTTTCAGCAGATTCCTGGCCGGAAGAAGCCGGCCCTTCTTCAAAAGGAATCGGCTTCGTCCGCAGATTCAGCTGCCAGTCCTCTTTTGAAGCACTGCCGCGAAACGCCAGCAGGGCCAGGTGTTCTCCACTGACGGATTCCGGCCGCCGGGCCAGGGTAAAGTGTACCCGGGCTCCCTCTTGTTCTTCTTTATAGGGAATCAGCTGCCAGCCATAGTCCCTCAGATAGTTATTTTCTTCCCCCGCTCCTTCCTTATAGGCCCCGGCACATACGGCTGCTGCCACGGCTGTCAGGGCTGCCTTCCGGACAGGCTCGGGAGGAGCGGCAAAACAGAAATGAGGCACAGCAAGGCAGAAGGCCAGAGCCTTCCACCAAAAGCTATGTCTCATAAAATGCTGTTGTTCCTTATTGTTTAGGATTCTTTTCATTCAGTTCACGGACTTCCTGAGGACTGAGCCGGCAGTACACAGCCCCATCCAACAGATTGGCCAACTCGCCGGTCTGGAACAGGATGGAGATGCTGCCGTCCGGATTGAGATAGTAATCTTCCGGCACCCGGGTTACTTTCTTCTCCGGCGTATGCTTCACATCCCCCTCCCGATAGAAACGGGAATCCAGCAGACTATTCAGGTCATCCACGGTCACGCGGACAAAAGAGGACAAGGGCAGCCGTTCCCCAGTAGCCTTATAGTAGACCAGGCCTGCCGACTTCGTCTGGCCCACACCGCCATTCATGGTCCGTAAGTCATTCATGACGATGGAAACCAGCTGGTTGTCTTCGTATTTTACATCATACCAGGTCCTGCCGGCCACAAACTTCCTGTCCACATAGGCATTGCGGAAGTCATCCATGAAGGAACGGATATCCAGATTGATGGCCTGTGCGGCCTTCTTATTTTTCGTCTTTATCTGGGGCCAGATCATATCCAGGCTGGCAATCTGGGACTGCTGCCGGATGACCTCTGCGCTCACAGGCATAGCCAGACCCAGGCACAGGGCCAAACCTGCAACGATTGCTTTCTTCATCATAAATACTACACCCCTTTAACTTTTTCTATAGAAAGGACAGTTACGCCCTGCCCGCCCACTTTGAACCGGACATTCCAGCCTGCAAAGCTGAGGCCGTAAACTCTCTCAGGGTCGTGCTGGTAATGAGGGCGGGGATCCTGGGCAAGGATACCCTCCAGGGCCCGCTGTTCCGCGTCCGAAAGGACGGAGAGAAGTCCCGGAGCCGCCTGGACGGGCAGCTGCCTGTCCACCCCTGCCGCAAAGCCGCTCTTCGCCTCCGGCCGTGCGTCCGCATAGGGTACATAGGGCTTGATATCATAAATAGGCGTGCCATCCATCAGGTCTGCCCCGTTGATGAGCAGCCGGGGACCCTGCCCCGACTCCCACTGAATGGCCGCCAGTTCCACCAGGGATAGCCCCAGGGGATTGGGCCGGAAGGGAGACCGGGTAGCAAAGACCCCCAGCCGCTCGTTGCCGCCCAGGCGGGGTGGCCGGACCGTAGGCGACCAGGTATGGTTTTCCGAAAAACCCCACAGCAGCCAGATATGAGAAAAGCCCTCGATTCCCCGGAACAGTTCTTTATTGCGGAAGCCTTCTGCCATTTCCACATACCCGGTCAGTTCCGGTACCAGGCCGGCCTGCCGGGGCAGCCCGAACTTGGACTGCAACTGGCCCCGGTACCGGGCCACCGGTTTCAACACCAGCATTCCTCCTGTCACTTGTTCCATACGTTCATTCTGCGACCCAGTCCACATTCAGGTCTTTATCCACGTAGAAATTCGTACCTTTCAGAGAAATTTCTGCCGCCAGGCCTTTTGTGGTGACCTGGTACATCCACATGGAAGGAGCTACCTGGAAGGACCCTTCCAGGGCATCCCCGTTGACGCCATCTCCGGCAGCGGCCACCGCTTGTCCGCCGAACTTCCAGCCCTTGGTGACAAAGTCATCAAAAGCATCTTTATTGCCGAACACGAAGATGATGTTGGACTGGCGGATGCCGAGGCCCAGACCCAGCTTCACTTCCCCCATCTTCATGAACACTTCCCGCTTGCTGTGCAGATTGATGGCACGACCCCGGCCGTGACCACCGCCCAGGAAGCCCATGGTATAGCTGGTATCTACAAATACCGCATAGCCATAGGCGTTCTGGATGGCTGCCCGGGATTTTGGTTTCTTCTGATACAGATCCAACAGGGCCTTATAGGTCTTTGTCCGCAGTTCGGCCCGCTGTTTATCCTTCTTCGTGACCTGCTGCTGCGTCCGCTGTTCTGTCCCGGACTCAGCATAGGCAGTAGGAAGAGGTGCCAAGGCCGGCATGACCGCCAGTGCTGCCGTCAGCAGTCCCATAATTGCTTTTGTTTTCAGATTCATAAGAACTATCTCCTCTGCCAGCTTAATAGCGGGCGTACCGCCGCTTCGCTCTGGCACGCCCCTACAAGGCTGACGTGAATTTATGCAGCTATGTCTCAAACCCGTAGGGGCGTGCCAACCGCAGGGCGGTGCGCCCGCTTTTCGGGTTTATTGCCGTACCGGTTTCAGATAGCCGCCGCCCTGGAGGGCAAAGGTCTTGCTGCCCAGCCATTCATTGGCCGTATCCATGGCATCATAGTACACGGTATGTCCGTTGCCTTTGATATTCATCAGGGTTGTATCCCCATCCGTAAAGGCATTCACATAGCTGTCCCCCGTCACTTCCCATTTGGAAGAGGCATCCAGAGTCACATCGACCCGTTTTGCCGTATTGCTCGTATTGATGGCACCGGACCAGGTGCTGCCGTTCTGCAGATCCAGGCTGATGGTACTGTTGGCATCCGCCGTCACATTGCCGTGAAGACCCTGCTGGTTGGCCATAAATTTCAGATCCGCTGCATTTTCCTCTGCATCTTCCAGGCTGCCGGCAACGGTCCGGATCAGTTCATCGCCCAGATACTGCAGGCTGTTCAGTTCGGAATAGATCCTGGCTGCCGTATTGTTGATGAAGAACATAGGACCCTGCTTCAGGCTGTGGAGAGCAGAATGTTTGACGGACAGACGGCCCACTTCTTTAGCCTTGTCCTTGCTGTCTTTCTTCGTTTCCCGGGCCTTGCTTTGGTACAGCATGATGCCATGGTTACCATTGCCGCTGACGTCCACATATTCCATGCGGATGACGTTGGGGCCTTCTACAACGGCGATCTCACTGGCTCCGGCGCTGCCCTTAGCTTCGGACAGGTTGATTTCCCCTTTGGAATACAGCAGCGGAGAGGCTTCCCCGGCCGTATTGATGGTGCTCTTCGTCACGGCAATGACAGCTCCCTCCGGTTCCGTTGCCACTGCTGCGCTGCGCAGGCCCTTTGTGCCGATATTGATGTTATCTGCCGTAATCTTGGCCCCTTCCGTCGCGTCCAGGCCACGGGCATTTGTACCGTTCGTACGGATGTTGGCATTATGGAGCTTCACTTCCGTCTTGGCACCGCTGGCAAAAATGGCATTAGCCCCTTCGCCTTCGGACGTGAACGTGCAGCTATCCAGGTTCAGCAGGCTGTCGACAGCTGCTACGATGGCATTCTGGCCCAGGAACTTGCTGCCGATAGCGCTGGTGGTATTCCCGGCCTTTGTCAGTGCCCCGTGGGACAAAGACACATCAGCCCCGTTTTTGACCAGCAGGGTATTTTCATCCGCCTTCATAGCCGCATAGCTGTCCGCCAGCGTGACTTTTTCTCCGGAAACCATTTTCGCTGCCGTAAATTCGTCCACGGTCAGCGGAGAATCTACAGAAGCCTCTTCTACCGTCTCTGTCTGGGCTTTTGCTGTGTTCTTTACAGGTTCGCTTGTTTTCTTATCTGCAGCCCAGGCATAGGGGCTGGACAACAAAGCCGTCATAACTGCCAGGGTTAAAATACGTGATGTTTTCATGAAAAATCCCTTCTTTAACATAGAATCTTACTACTTTAGTATATAACAAAAGTCCCATATAAACAAACGGAAGGCAGTGCCTTCCGTTAAATATTCACATTTAGTTTTCAAACCAGGCTGCGATTTTCCGTCCGTCCACCTTACCTACTGCGGAAAGGGGCAGTGCCGCTACCTGCTTCCACCTGCCGGGAATCTCTCCCGGCAGCAAATACGTACGAAGGGCCTTCCGGACAGCCCCCAGCTCTGTGCCCTGCTGCAGGACCACACAGGCACCCAGCTCCTGCCCCCGTTTTTCATCCCTGCAGGGGACCACGACGGCATCCAGGACTTCTGGCACCCGGAGCAGAGCCTGTTCCACCCGGGCACAGCTGATGGTCAGACCGCCTTTATTGACAATCTGACCCTTGCGCCCCAGAAAGATCAGATACCCTTCCGGATCAAAATAGCCCTGATCTTCTATGGTACAGGGCTGCTCCAGTCCGTACACATGGTAGGGTGTATCCACATAGATCGTCCCTTCCCGGATGGTCACCTTCACCCCGGGACAGGGCCTGCCCACGCTCATGGGATGCAGCAGCAGCTCTTCATAGGTCAGCCACGTGATATAGTTCAGCTCACTGGCTCCATAATACAGGAAAATCTCACTGTTGGGAAAATGCTGTTTCAGGGCTCCGGCCGTCTGCCCGTCCAGCAGCTGGGAGCCGGCCATGACCGCCTGCATAGCCGGATATTCACCCCGGAGGCTCCGCAGCAGCAGTTTCAGTTTCACAGGTACAAGATACAGCAGGCTCACGTTATACCGGGCCAGGGCCCGGGTCCAGCTGCGGCTGTACAGGCTGTCGGCCACCACGAGGGAGCCGCCGGCAAACAGTACGCCGGCAAACACGCTGAGGTTGCCGGTAAAGCTCATGCTGCCTTCCACAAAGGCCACCGTATCATTCGTCGTCCGAAACCGCTTGTTCTGTTCCGGAAAGAAACCGGCCCAGCTTTCGTAGGTCCGGTACATGACTTTCGGCAGGCCTGTGGAACCGGAGCTCAGCACACCCATACAGACTTCAGCCGGAGGAACAGGGGCCCCGGCCGCGCCACATTCCAGCCCGCCCCAATCGATCCAGCCGATCTGCCGTTGTGCCGCCAGTTCTTTGGCCGCCGGCAGCGAAAGGTCCGTATGACCCAAAATCGGCACCCAGCCGGCTTCCTGAGCCCCCAGGAAGCAAACCAGCTGTTCCAGTGGTGTCTGCCGGACAAGGAGCACGCTGTGACGGACCACACCCGAGGCTTTCAGCTGCTCACCATAGGCACCCGCCAGTTCTGCCACCGCTTTATAAGTAAAGGACCCCTGTTCGGTAATCAGGAACACTTTGTCCGGCTGCTTTGCCACCCATTGGGACAACAGCTGCCTATAATCCATATCTAATCATCCTTTCCCCCATAAAGCCGTTCCACCAAAAGTGCCGTTCCTGTACCGCCTGCCCCGGCGATGGCGCAAAGCCCCAGAGCGCCGCCCACAGCTTTCAGGCCGGCCAGGGCATGGAGCACCAGCACGGCGCCGCTGGCACCATAGGGATGGCCGTAGGCCAGGGCTCCGCCTAAAGGAAGATACCGTTCCGTCAGGCCGGGATACCGTCTGGCAAACAGGGCAGAAATAACGGCGAACGCTTCATTATATTCAAAATCATCGATTTCTTCCGGGGAAGTCCCCAGCTTGTGCAGCAGGGCATCCCCCACTTCCAGTGCCCCCAGGGGGCTGAAGCGGGGATCCACCCCGATTTCTGCGCAGCCCAGGATTTCTCCCCGGGGAACGCTGCTCCGCCCTTCCCGGCGCCATTGCTGCAGCCGGGATCCGGACACCAGGAGCAGGAACGCCGCCCCGTCCTGGGTCAGGCAGGCATTGGCCGCTGTCAGGGCAGGGGTGGTTTCCCCTGCCTGCTGCCGTTCTTCTGCCGTCAGTAAGGCCCTCGTTTCCCCCGGGGTAAACAGTGTGTGCATCCGGCCGGCCAATTTCGGGCTCATGGCTTTGCGGATGCTTTCATCCCGGCTGCTGCCGAACAAGCTGGCCACATAGGGATCCAGCACATGGCTCTGCCGGGCTGCCAGCGCCTTTTTATGGCTGCGCACTGCCCAGGCATCCAGTTCCTGCCGGCTGACCCCAAAGACCTGGGCCGTCCGTTCGGCACCTTCCAGCATGACGCGCGGACTGTTGGAATCTGGGGAAAACTGGGCTGTGTAATAGCCCTCCGGCGTATACCGGCTGTCCCAGGGCTGATAGCGGCGCAGGGGCTGCATGGAACAGGATTCCACGCCGCCGCACAAGGCCACATCAGCCAGACCGCTGCGGATTTTCGCATAACCCAGAGCGATAGCTTCTGCGGCAGAGGCGCATTGCATATCCACCGTGACGGCGGGCATCTCTTTGGGAAGGCCTGCCAGCAGGCTCATAAACCGGCCCACATTGCCGCCGCTGCCCACAGCATTGCCACAGTACAGGATATCTGCTTCCCTGGCCTGGGGATAGCGGACGCACAACTGCCGGAGCAGGGCAGCGCCCAATTGCTCCGGCGGGATGGACTTGAATATACCGTTTTTCAAACCAAGGTGGCTGCGCAGGCCACCGACAATATAGACACGTTCCATAAGCCGTTTCAGAAACCGTAGCGGCTCATACGGTTGGCGATGAAGGCAGCCAGCAGCGTCTTCAGCACATCACCGATGATGAAGGGGAACACGGCCATGATCAGGGTCTTCCAAAGGCCCACTTTCGCCACCGCATACATGCTGATGCAGCCGCAGGCGTAAATGATGGGCATGCCGATACAGACCCCCACGGCCACGAGCTTTTTAAAGGAACGGGAATTGCCCCGGACCGCACTCATGCACATGGCAGCTACGATGAAGCCCCAGATGAAGCCGCCCGTAGGGCCTGCCACCTTCGCCAGGCCGGACGTACCACCTACGAACACAGGGACACCGGCCACACCCAGCAGCAGCCAGATTGTGATGATCATACCCGCTTGTTTAGGCTTGAACAGGAAGGCTACCAGGTTCACCATGATGGTCAGGGCCGTCACCATGGCCGGTGTAAAGGGCAGCGGAAAAGAAATGTACGCCGACACGGCTAAAAGCGCTACACAGACGGCGCTGGTGGTCATGACCCGCACCGAGCTGCCATTTTTTGCCAAAGCGCCCGCAGAGGGCTGTGAAGTTTCGTTCATTGTCGTCATTGATTTTTTCCTCCTCTAAATAAATCTCCTGTCCTGCAAATACAGGATGGTGAAAAGCAATGCTGAGAAAACGGGGGTGCCACAAGAGGCAGAGTTCCCGCCAGAGCATCAGGCCCTGGACAACGGGGTGGTCCGTCAGATGGATCCGATTGTCATCTCCGGTGATCCGGGAAAACTGCAGTACCTGCTCCCGGGAGAATGTGGTCCAATAAGCTGAACCAGGCGGCAGCGCGGAGGAAACCTGCTCCTTTTCAGGTTTCTTACCCGCTGTACCGAAGAAAAGCAGTTCCACCTGCATCTCTCCTACCTGTGTGTCCTCATTCCAGACCCGGATCAGCAGCTGCTGGAACCTTGCCTTTTCCCGCAGGATTTCAGAAGTGAAATACGGTTCTCCAGCCAAGGTACCCAG
This sequence comes from uncultured Acidaminococcus sp., assembly GCA_900314165.1. Next base: position 1,193 of record OMUE01000234.1, on the reverse strand, counting down.
CTGAACCCACTGGATCTTGCCGATAAAGCTGTTTTGGTATTTTTCGCCCTGGTATTGGGCCAGGGCCCTGATACATCCATCAAAAATCTGTTCCATAATGAATATAGTGTAGAAGATTTTGCTTAGCTGGTCAACCTATTTTTAAAGCATGGTTAACGTATTATTGGTTATATCTTTTTTTACAATTGGAAGCGGAAATAGGGACTGCCTCTTAAAATTTTCACCTGGCGTTGTGTTTAGTCCGCTAAAGGGCTATAATTTAATTTATCATTATTTTTTCGGAAAGGATGAAGCGTATGCATATTGACTCCCGCTACGTGTGGCAGGAACCGGATTATGGCGAAGCAGCCCTGCCGGATTCCGTAGATTTTATATTGGATGTGAATGGGGACAGGATGCTGGGCGTACTGTACCTGCCCTCCGGTATCTACGATGAGCCCCATCCGGGAGTCGTATTGTGCCATGGCATCCCCGGCACAAACAGCAATGATGACCTGGCCCAGGGCCTGCGCCGCATGGGCTGCGTGGTCATCCGCTTATACCACCGTGGTGCCTGGGGCAGCGGCGGCACCTATTCCTTCTCCCATTGCATAGAAGATGCGGTGGCGGCAATCCATTGGCTGGAAACCCAGGGGGCAAAGACTTACGGCGTGGATCCGAATGCCCTGTTCCTCATCGGCCATTCTGCCGGAGGCTCTACGGTATACAATGCTTCCCAGCAGCTGCCGGAGCTGAAAGGGACCATCCTGTTCTGTCCCCTGGACCATATCGCACTGCACCGCTATCTGCCGGAGGCGGAACTGCGGCAGGTATTCCTGGGCTTTTCCCGGGTCCTGCACATCACAAGTTTTGAAGAGCTGTGGCAGGACAGCCTGCAGCATATGGAACAGTGGAGCTATATCCGTGGTGCGTCCTATTTCCAGCACAGGAACCTGCTGCTCATCGGGGGCAGCCTGGATACGGTGACACCGGAGGAGGTCATCCTCAAGCCGTTTTGGAAGGAAATCCTGTCCAGGCCTACGAAAGCAGACCACACGTATATCACGCTGCATTCCAACCACTCCCTGGATACGGCCCGGCTGGCCCTGGCACAGAGTATCGGGGATTGGATTGAAAAAGTAGTGCCTAGTATAGAAACCCGTAATTAACTTTCAGTTATAACTTAAAATATAACACTAAACTCAGACACGACT
>OMUE01000244.1 GCA_900314165.1 uncultured Acidaminococcus sp. | reverse complement strand
ATGAGATTGGGAATTCCTGATGATGATTTTGGGTATAATCAGCTTATCATATACAAAGTAAGTCCATCCGGCGGTCCAAAGACCGGCTTCAAACCGTATAGGCAGGACGGTGAACTGTATTTCCGCCAGCGTTGGATGCTGACGATCCAGCGGACTCACTAGTACGACAAACCACAATTAACTTTAATATTGAACATCTAAACTTAAATTAGCAACCGTAGGGGCGCATCGTGAGATGCGCCCAACAAGGAATCCTTTACTGAACAGCTTTAGTGGGCTTATCTTACGATAAGCCCCTACGGAGTCGTATCGGAATTTGGTGTATGTTTTAAGTTATAAGTGAAAGTTAATTGCGATTTTCTATAGTAGTACACCGTTTCTCCGTTACCGTACTACAAAAACGGAGTATTTTACCTACGATCACAGTGTAAGCGAAAAGCGCAGTAGTAACAAATCTTTAAATTCTCCTGACTTAACCTCGGTTGACCGAGAAAAGGAAGGCGGCAGAAGAAAGAAATGATGAGCAGAATGGATAGGTCACGAGTCTCTAGTACGACAAACCACTGCTGTATTTTATTGTACCATCTGCTAGATGGGGTATGTTCATCTTACAATGTATAAGTTGCAAAGTCTAGCAAAGTGCAAAACACGCTGGGAATCGAACCTTTTGCGTAAAAAATCGACCAATTATTTGGCTTTTGTAGGCAATTTATGGAACGCAGTTTTCAGTAGCTTGGAAACGAGGCGCGCGGCGATAGGCTTGGTAAAGATGCCAGATGATAGAACCTGTTGTCGGGGGCTGCGGACGGACGGAAGACGGCCGTCCCCAAGGACTGTAATGACATGACTCCCTCATTCAGCTATAATGAGAATAAAGGAAGGTGATGCTGATGGAGGAGCAACAAAAAAATAGAAGGGCTGACATTGGACTCCGATGGAACATCCGGGCTGCGCTGTTTCCAGTCCAACCTATGTTCGACAACTTGAAGAAACTGGCCCAGGAGCAACAACTGCCCCAGTTCGCCAAAGCCCTTGAATATGCCCGTGAAAAGCATGCAGGCGCTGTCCGAAAACCCAACCTTTTTGCGAAAAATCCTGAGCCTGTACCCTATATTGCCCATCCACTGACCATGGCCAGCCATGCCCAAGCCTTAGGCATTCGGGATGACGAAGTCCTTGCCGCTATCATGCTTCACGATGTGTGCGAAGATTGTGCCGTGATGCCGGCAGAATTGCCGTTTTCGAATGCTGTGAAGACTATCGTCGCTCTGCTGACCAAGGACGAAACGCAAAAGCATCGGCCGGGTTATACCGGGCAGTATTACGACAGGCTGAAACAGAATCCTAAGGCAGCCATCGTCAAGGCACTGGACCGCTGTAGCAACGTCTCTACAATGGCAGGGTCTTTTACCAGGGAGAAACTGGATGAATATATTGTGGAAACGGAAACTTATGTTTATCCGCTGCTGACATATAGCAAAGACCATTACCCCCAGTACAGGGAGGCAATCTTTGCCATACAATATCAGATCATGAGCCTGTTGGAAACCATAAAATCCATGGAAGCGGCGTTCTTGAAGTACTAATCATCAACCGGGTTCTGAAGGGAGACTCTTGCCATTTCTCAGCAGCCAATGGCTGCTCACACAAAAGCACAAAAATAGAGTCGTGCTGTATAACACCGCCGAGAATCTGGCTAAAGACCAAAGACAAACGACTAAAGACCTATCCAAGCTGTGCAGCGCTCAATCCGCCCTCGCACCGTGCGGTGGCGGGGGACCGTTCCTGTCGTAGGGGCTTCCCAGAGAACAGCGAAGCTGTTCGGCGGCAAGCCCGTTGCCAAGAGTCGGAACGGTGGTGGGGGTGTTACAAATGTCTGAGTTGCGGATATGAGTGGGAAGCAAAATAATAAAAGCACTACCTCTGACAAGTTGGGCAGAGTTTAGTTCCCTGCACAGTTGTTAGAGGTGGTGCTTTTTTGCGCGTTTAAAATTTCATTTAAGGAATTATTGCTTGTGTTCTTTAATCCATTGTAGGAGAGTCTTGTTATCACCATTGCCACCAGTTTGTTGGATGATTTCTGTGTGCATTGCTATGACTTGTGCTGCAGTTAATTTTTTCATTTAGCTAAAACCTCATAGGCTTCCTTGTTTTTCTTCATAAAGCGGCGGGAGAGGGCCATTACATCCTCATCGGAGGCCGTTTCCTCTGCATTTAGTTTGGCAAAATCAATAATGAGATACCGGGGTGTATTGTTCTTTAAAATGACAGCAGACCCTTTTTCATCAACCAGCCTGGCAACTTTAGAAAAATTTTGATTGGCTTCTGTGATGGAAACTAATGTATCGGTGTTAATGTTCATTTCTATCACCTCTTTAGAAAATTATACCATAAACTAGGATAAATTTAGCCTATTATTTTTAGCGACTTTGAAATAAAAATTCAAGGTTCATCCCTGAATCCACATTATCCAACTGTCCTGAAACCTTCCCACATGGTGCTATATAATTATACTGTAGAACAGTAATCCTGAGAAAACTGGGGACCGAAGTCTCCTAGGCAGAGGTGACTGGAACCGAAGTCTCTTGGGTCGAGGGGTCTTGGCCCGTGACCCGCTGGGCGGCGCTCTGTCGTCCCCGAAGGGGAAAGGGACCGTTCCTGTCGTAGGGGCTTGCCAAAGAACAGCGAAGCTGTTCGGCGGCAAGCCCGTTGTCGGGAGTCGGAACGGTGGTGGGGGTGTCAGGCTATAGCGATTTCAAGCTGGCGCAGGGGCAGGCAGCGCAGTTTGGCAAATTCAGAAAATCAAAACGCATGTGCATATAATGAGATTAAGAATCAAGGAGGTCACTTCTATGAACAACTTTGATGAAATCATGGAGAAGATCACCAGCGGCCTGACAGGGGACGCACCGAAGGATTTCGTGTATCTGAAAAACCAATGCGAGGAATATAAGGAACATCCGCTGGCCAAAGAAATCATCCGGGCCTGTAGCAGAATGATGTTCAATCTGATTCCCGAAGACAAACGGAAAGAGTTGGATAAGATTATCGACAACGAAATGAACGGCATCGATGCCACGCTGGACGAAGTACAGTTCAACGTCTACAAAAAAGATTATGACAAAGCTCTGCACATGCTGGAACATCTCATCGAAAAACTGGAAGATTCCGGCATGTCCCAGGATGATTCCGTCAGCGAGTATCATGACTTTGGAGAACCCTTTGAAGAAATTATGTATGATTACATCCACAAACCCACGAAGACATTGCGCCCGGCCTCATTTCCTTTTGCCAGGATCTATCTGCAGTATGGCAGCCTGCTGTTTGAGGTGAAACGGTTTAAAGAAGCACGGCAGGCTCTGGAAAAAGCCAGACGCTGGAATCCTTCCAACGCGTCCATTGCTTTCGAATACATCGAGACGTATAAAGCTTTGGGAGATATGGACAGCTTTTATCGGCTGACACGAGAAACATTTGCTATCGCCTTCAGGACTAACGATGTGGCCCGCTGCTACCGAAACCTGGGCTACTATTTTGTGGAGCAGAAAGACTATGAAGCAGCCCAGTGCTGCTATCTGCTGAGTATGCTTTATGATTCCGATGCCAAGAATGCCCAGGCGGAGCTGTACTACATTTCCCAAAAGACTCCCATTCCTTTGCCGGAGCCGTCGCCGGATCAGCTGTTTGACGTGCTGGAAAAACATGATGTGCCCGTCCATCCGGATGAGAATCTGATTGGATTGTCCGTCGCTTATGGCAAGCACGCTTATGAGCAAAAAGATATGGAAGCTGCACTGTACTTCCTGACCATCGCCTACGGCCTGACGCAGGATGATGACATTGGGAAGATTGTGGAATCGCTGCAAAAAGAGAAGAAGGAAATGAATTAGTTGGACTGAAAATGTGCGGTTGAAAAAATAGTCTTGTAGTTGGTTCGATGTTGAGGAGAAAGCCTATGAGAAAATACAAGAGAGTCATCTTATACACCCATGATGCCGTCATGTTCAAGATGGAAAACGGCTGGAACTATATGGTTGACACCGGCCATTCCAAAATCTATGTTTACGCGTTGGCGGGAAGTTACCGGAATCACCAGCCCTATTTCAAAGAAGGGATGCCACCAGAACCTCTTCTAAAAAAAGCAGAAACCCTGCTGCAACAGCTTCCGCTTGAAGATGGTGTGACGTATGGGCAGCAAGTAGAAAATGAAAACGAGATGCCTTATAATCCTTGGGCTCACTTCGAAGAAGAATAAAAAGTATCCTGGCAGGAACAAAAATTCTTGCCAGAATTTTTTGTCGCTCTTCAGGCGACCATGCATGCCAGTAAAATAGGTATACTCAGCATAGAAAGCGAAGAGCGAAGAGCAAAGAGCGAAGAGAGGGCGAATATGCGAATTCCCTTGTGCCGAAGCGTGCCCGAATCGATGCAGCGTGGGCCGAAGCGGCTTGTGTCGATGGCCTCTGGCCGTGCGGAGCACTTCGACCCAAGAAACTTCAACTAAGGCCATTTCGGCTAAAGAATCTTCGACTCAAGAGTTTTCTCTTTATCCCTAGCCCACTATCAAACTAGCCCACTAGCCCACCATTACCCAAGGAGGTCAATCATGTCATCATTCGTAGAATTGCGGAATATTAAAAACGACAAAGGCTGGTTCATGCTGCGGGCCTATCTGAATGAAAATGGCTTGCTGCTGGAAGGCCAGGATTTTTGTGACGAAGCGGAGAAGGTTTTTGGTGATGAGGAATATGAGTACTGGTACGATTTTGATGCGGAAAATACGAGAAAACTGTGGGAAGCCATCGGCTGTCCGCCGGAACTGGATGATGCCGGCAAGCTGGCGTTCCTGAAAGAATGGTTTCAGGAGGACATCAGTGATGGACGATTGTTGGGCGTATGTCGTAAGTTTGATGTTGAGTATGGATTGGTGCAGATGTAGTGTGCAGGGAAGATGACAGATGACAGAATCTGTTGTCGGGGGTTAGAAAAGTGCTTATCGTTTGGAAGGTTAGAAAATTGCGAAGCGTCGGCCAGAGGCCGAATCCGGCCCTCGCTTGCGGGGGCGGGGGACACATATCTCATTTATGCAGTGCCACCTTTAGTTCATCCATGGTTTTATAGCCTTTTACATCTTGATCGTAGGCAATTTTTCTACCTTCTTCAATAGCTGCAATCGTTTCTGCGTTAGGAGTATTCAAAGTAATCCGGAAGGGGATGCCACGTTCCCGAATCGCTGTTTTCAAAAATACAGTAATAGCAGAAGTCATAGATAAGCCTAATTCATTAAAAACCGCTTCGGCCTGTTCTTTTACGCTTTTATCCATCCTGATATTAAGATTTGTCGTATTGGCCATATGTTGTCACCTCCTTTTCCTCTTTTTCATACCCTTGTGTTTCTTACAATATATATTATTTTTAATGACATTGTCAACATATTATCAGCTAATAAAGCACAGTGGAGTCGCACAGATGTGCCACTAGTATAGAAAACCACAATTAACTTTCAAATATAACATCGTAGGGGGTTTCCAGAGGGGCCGAAGGCCCCGGCGGCAACCCCGTATCGCTACAGATGATAGCATGTTCTTTACTCCTAAATCTCTCGTAAAAATGAAAGTGAATGTCATAGAACCTAAAAAGGGCATCCTGCTAGAAATTAAAACGCCGTATTTAATACAAATTAAGGTTGCCTGACCGTAGGGGTTTCGGTCGCCTCTTAGGGGTTTCGTTTTGGTCAGGGGGTTCGTTTTTGAGCGTGAGTATGTCGGTTTCAGGAACCGGTGCATTTTTTGTATATAGACAGCAATGATAGTTTTATTTCCAGTCGGTTTGTAATTGAGACAGAAACAGTTCCGCAGGCTTTGTGAACATATCGAATTTTTTCCAGACCAAATACAGGTCGGCATCTATTTTCGGTTCAAGTGATTTAAAAACAAGATTCGTACCCTCTGTGTTCACAAGATTTGCAAAAGTGAACGCCATTCCGAAGCCTTCGTCAATCAGCATAGACGGGGTTGTAATAAGATTAAAGGTCGCTATTACATTCAGCTTCTTGGCATACTTTCCAAGCCAGCTTGTAAGCACATTGCTTTTCTCCTGTTGGTGGGCAACGAATAACGGATTGGTTCCTATATCACTGGGTCGAATGGCCTCTTGATCTGCCAACGGACAGTCCTTGCGCATAAGCAAGCCAAAGGAGTCACCGGCAGGCAGCTTCAGATAATTATATTTTTGCATATCCACCGGAGCAATAAGAAGAGCAAAATCCAAAAGACCTTTGTTTAGCATATCCGTTAACTCTGCTACGCTTCCGCTGAAAAAGTCATATTGTATTTCGGGGTAATCTGCCTGAAGATTCAAGACAGATCTTCCGATCAGCCGCATGGCATTCGTTTCAATAGCGCCAATGTGAACTGTTCCGGTGACGGAAGTGCCCATCGTTTTCACATCATTTTCTGTACGATCCGTCAACTCAATGATCTCCTGTGCACGCTTGCGTAAAAACATTCCCTCATCAGTGAGTGTTATTCTTCTCTTTCCGCGTTCAAACAAAGTCTTGCCGAGTTCATCCTCCAAGGCTGCCAACTGCTTTGATAAATTGGATTGAGATGTACGCAGAATTTCTGCAGCTCGTGTCATATTCTCTTCCTGTGCCACGGTCAGGAAATATCGAAGAACCCGTGTTTCCATAGTAAGACCTCCTGATGTAAGATTTACGATTCCATTTTATCATGAATAAAAGTGATTGAAAATAATCAATTATAAATATTTGCGATTTATAGAAACGGCGGATATAATATAAACAGTCAAAGAAAGGTGGTGCTGTCCAGTGAAGTTTGAGACGGAAGCATTGAGATCAGAATTGTATGAAATTGGAATGACTGAGCGCGCGGTTATTCCAATCATCGATGCCATTCAAAACAATATGCCGAGAAAGGCAAAGCAGTTAATGCTTCTTAGGCGTTCTGATATGCTGGATGAGCTTCATGTGAAGCAGGACAGGCTCTACCGGCTTGACTGTATTTTGAAAGAATTACCGTAAGGAGTGATTTCTATGTTTAAAAAGCTTATTGCGCTTATCTTAACTGTCCAGATGAGCTTTGCTTCGGCGGCTTGCGGAAATGCTTCACAGCAAGGCGGAACAACAGATGCTTCTGTTTCTAAACAGACAGCGGACTTGTCTGAATCAACACAAAATGCTGCTGAGGAAAAAGAAAAAGAGAATGGCGATAGTGGGGTGGCTAAAACGGAGGGAAATAAGATGCAGACTGCTTCGTATACGATAGGCGGTGTGGATTTTAATATGATTCTTGTAGAATCGGGCACATTCACCATGGGATCAAATAATGCTAATGTCGCTTTCAATGAATCACCGGCACATCAGGTCACGCTGACACAGGATTATCTTATCGGAGAGACTGAGGTGACTGAGGCACTTTGGAACGTTGTCATGGGCAAGTCCGGTGGAAGTCCCACGCTCCCGAAAACAAGTGTGACGTGGCAGCAATGCTCAGATTTTACTAAAACGTTGACAAAACTGGCGCGTGAGCAAGGCATCATTGATAATACTGTTCGCTTCACACTCCCTACAGAAGCCCAGTGGGAATTCGCTGCCAAAGGCGGGAATCTTTCAAAGGGATATCTGTATTCCGGCGGCGATAATATCGATGATGTGGCGGTGACAAGAGAAAACTCCGGTTCAGACAGTCCGATCAATGTCAAGACAAAACGGCCTAATGAGCTGGGGATCTACGATATGAGCGGAAACGCCTACGAATGGGTCGAGGCATATGCCGGGGACTATACAGTAGATGCACAGACAGACCCCGTATCCCATCCCGACGGGAAGTATGTAAAGCGCGGCGGCAGTAATTATCACAACTTCAGCAGCGAATCGTATCTCTTTACCACTACCGGCAGGTATTTTTATGGAAGTACCGACTGGACGATAGGTTTCAGGTTGGCATTGGTCTATGATAACTGAATAAGAGTCAAAGAAAGGAAAGTACAAGGTATGGTACTGAATGAAAATTACAAGATGGCAAACGGCATGGAAATACCCAAACTGGGACTCGGAACTTGGATGATCGAGGGTGAAGCCTGCGCACAGGCGATCCGGGACGCTGCAAAGCTGGGCTACAGGCACTTCGATACGGCGCACGATTATATGAACCAGAAAGAAGTCGGCGAAGGCATTCGCACCTGTGGCATTCCACGTGAGGAGCTTTTCATTTCCACAAAAATCAGCGCCTTTGCAAAGTCTTATGAGGCGGCGAAAAAAGATATCGAGGAGGATTTGGTAGACCTTGGTATCGGATATATTGACTTGCTTCTGATCCATGCTCCGGAGCCTTGGACAGATTTTAGAGGTGAGAGTCATTATTTCACAGAGAACCTTGATGCATGGCGTGCAATGGAGGAGTTTGTGGATGCCGGAAAGATCAAGGCCATCGGCGTTGCCAACTTCCTCCCGGAAGATTTGGATAATATTATCCGGAACTGCCGCATCAAGCCTGTGGTAAATCAGGTTCTGATGCACATCGGGAACACGCCGTTTGATGTTTTGGAGTATTGCAATGAAAACGAAATCGTGATACAGGCCTACTCCCCGATTGCTCATGGCGAGGCATTAAAGAGCACTGCCATAAGAAATATGGCGGACAAATACCATGTGTCCGTTTCACAGCTTTGCATTCGATATTGCCTTGAACTTGGAACTGTTCCGATTCCTAAGACCGCCAATCCGGAGCATATGAAAAATAATGCGGATGTTGACTTTGTTATCTCTTCTGAGGATCTGGAGACATTAAAAAAACTCCCGAAAATCGAGAATTACGGAGATTACAGTCTATTTCCGGTATACGGTGGACAAATGGACAGTCAAGGGAACTGCACGCCGGGCAAGCCTTATTGATTAATCACTGTAACTTTTTAAATGTTAAATTAAAAGCTCCCCATCACCGGATGTCAAGGCCGGGTTCAATTTGACCCATTTGGCCGGTTAAAAGTGACCCAATAAA
>OMUE01000159.1 GCA_900314165.1 uncultured Acidaminococcus sp. | reverse complement strand
ATTTTCCAAAATCTAATTTTATCTGTTCAGCCTTTTGCAACATAAGTTTAGCCCTCCGGAAATATCTTATGGCAATATTATACAAGAAAATAGATTAAAATTGAGAAGCAGTTAATTGTTAGGGGTTTTTCAGCGCCCTCTTGAAAAGGGCGGACTTCAGGAAAGCCAGCCTTACGACAAGCAGGTTCTAACCTTCGACCTTCTGTTCTGTCATCTGTCTTCTGACATCTTTTCACGGCTGGAGGCCACTGATGTCTGACGTCTCTTACAAGCCCGGCCAGCGGCGACTAACATCTAACGTCTCTTATAGACCCTGTTTCCTCACCAGATCCGCGATGTAGCGGGCGGTCACGTTGAAGTTATCATTCACAGGGACGATGTAGTCGGCGTATTTCAGATAAAGGGGCAGACGTTCTTTGTGCAGGCGATGGACGGGATCGTCGTCCGCATGCAGCATGGGCCGGCTTTCCTTTTCCACGGACTTGGCGATTTCTTCTATATCCCGGTTCAGGAAGAAGATGGTACCATTTTCCTGGAGATAAGCGATATTTTCCGGCCGTTTGATGACGCCGCCGCCACAGGAAATGATGATGCCCTGTTTTTTAGACAGGTATTCGATGGTCTTCGTTTCCTCGGCCCGGAACACGTCTTCCGATTCCTTGAACATATCCTTGATGGTCCGGCCGCTGAGCTGAACCACCACGTCGTCCGCATCGTACACAGGCCGTTTCAGCAGCCGGCTGAGCTTTTGGCCGATGGTGGTCTTGCCTGCGCCCATGAACCCGATGAGCACAATATTACGCATGAGTGCCAGCCTCCAGGATCTTCATGATGTCAGGTACCAATTGGGGATCCAGTGCCTTTCCCTGCCAGATTTCTTCCGAAGCAATGGCCTGGGCTACCAGCATGTACAGACCATTGCAGCTCTTTTTACCGGCCAGCCGGGCATCTTTCAGGAATTGGGTTTCTCCCGGATTATAAATCAGGTCTACCGCTGCGGCATACTGGGCCGTAAAGTCCGCCGGTGCCGCACTGACGCCTACTTTGGGGAACATGCCCACAGGGGTCGTATTGACGATAACGCCGCCGGTGGTCACCTGATCCAGTTCTTCATAGTTCACGATCTTTGCAGCGGGATTATTTTTCAAGAAATGGGCCAGGGAGGTCCGGGCCTTTTCCTCGCTGCGGGCCACGATAGTGATGGACGCAGCTTTTTCGTCCACGAGAGCCTGGAGCACGGCTTTGGCAGCGCCCCCGTTGCCCAGGACGGTGACGGCTTCCCCGGCCACGTGGATGTCCGCATGGCTCAGAGTCCGGCGGAAGCCGATGTAGTCCGTATTATAGCCCTTCAGCCCTTCCGGGGTGAAGAACAGCGTATTCACAGCGCCGATATTGGCCGCTTCCGGAGTGATTTCCTTCAGATAGGGAATCACTTTTTCTTTGTAAGGGATGGTCACGTTGCAGCCATCATATTCTGGCTTGGCTGCGGTCAGGAATCCGGCTACGTCTTCCGGTTCTTTTTCGATCAGGTCATAGGACCAGGCCAGGTTCAGCCGTTTGAAAACTTCTGCATGGATTTGTGGGGACAGGCTGTGTCCCAGTGTCCTGCCTAATAATCCCAGTTTCATTTCTGCGCTTCCTCTCTATCCACATCGGCTACATAGTTGCCCAGGATCTTGCATTCCGTCGTATCGTCCGGCAGAGCCGTCAGGGCGTCCGCCACGTTCTTATCCGTCAGATGGCCCGTAATATCTATGTGGAAGAAATATTCCCAGGGTCTGTCGGGAATGGGACGGGATTCGATGTTCGTCATGTTGACATCGTAATCGGCAAAATGGCTCAGCACCCGGAACAGGGAACCGGGCTGGTGTTTCAGGCTCACCACCAGGGTGATCTTGTTGGCCTGGGGATTCAGCCGCACTTCCCGGCTGATGATGAAGAACCGGGTATAGTTATTCTTATTGGTATTGATACCTCTGGCCAGGATTTCCAGGCCATACTCCTTGGCAGCCTGGGCTCCGGCCACAGCGGCCATGTAGTCCGTTTCTTTTTCGGCGACCAGCTCTGCGGCTTTCGCTGTATTGAAATAATTAAAGAAGTGCATGGCCGGATGCTTTTTGAAGAATTCCCGGCACTGGGAAAAGCCCTGGGGATGGGAATAGACCTCCCGCACATCTTCCAGCTGAGTGCCCGGGAAGGCCAGCAGGCAATGTTCCACTTTCACAATCTTTTCGCCGCAGATAAAGGCCCCATAGCGGCGGATCAGGTCGTAGACCTCCGTAATACCGCCCGTGGAAGAATTCTCGATGGGCAGCACGCCATAGCGGATTTCCCCGCTCATGACGGCCTGGATCACGTCTTCAAAAACCATATAGTTCTTTGCTTCCACATCCTGACCCTGGAAATAGCTTTCCAAAGCCATATGGCTATAGGCACCGGGTACGCCCTGATAGCCTACTATAATTTTCTCTTTCTTTTCCATAACTAAGTTTCAACCCCTTTTTGCCATATAGAGTAGGTCTAACAGAGTCCAAGCCGTCACAGCCTCTATCACCGGTACTGCTCTGGGCACGATGCAGGGATCATGCCGCCCCGTTACTTCTATCGTCGTGTCTTCTTTTTTCTCCACATCCACCGTAGGCTGCATGCGTCCAATGGACGGTGTGGGTTTCACTACCACCCGGAAGATCAAGGGCATGCCATTCGTCAAGCCCCCCAGGATGCCGCCATTGTGGTTGGAGGTGCAGCGGGCTACGTTATTCATGTACATCATGAAATCATTGGCCGTGCTGCCCCACATACGGCCCAGATTGAAGCCATCTCCGAACTCAATGCCTTTGACAGCCGGCACGGAGAACATGGCATGGGACAATCTGCTTTCTACGGAATCGAAATAGGGTTCCCCCAGGCCTACGGGCAGGCCGATGGCCATGCATTCTATGGTACCGCCTACGGAATCCTTGTCTTTCTGGGCACTCTGGATGGCTTCCGTCATAGATTCTGCCATAGCCGGATCCACCAGGGCCAGATAGCTTTTGCCGGGGTTCAACAGGGTTTCTTCCGTTTCTCCCATGGGATCAAAAGGTTTGTCCAGAATGCCTGCAATAGAGGCAATATGGGCCCCTACGTAGATGTCCTGTTGGGCCAGCAGCTGCTTGGCCACAGCACCGGCAAACACCAGGGGTGCCGTCAGACGGCCGGAGAAGCTGCCGCCGCCCCGGTAATCATTGCAGCCGTGGAATTTCACGTAGCCGGGATAATCTCCATGACCGGGCCGCATGACGGATTTCATCTTGCTGTAATCCTTAGAATGGGCATTCGTATTGGGAATACGGGCGCACAGAGCCATGCCGGTGGTCTTCCCTTCAAAGAAGCCGCTTTCGATAATAAAATCATCGGCTTCCTTCCGGGGCGTGGCCAGCTTGCTCTGGCCCGGTGCCCGCCGTTTCATTTCTCTGCGGATTTCCTCCAGGTCCAACTCCACACCTGCAGGCAGTCCGTCAATGACCACTCCAATGGAGGGTCCATGGGATTCTCCAAAGATAGTCAGCTTGATCCGCTCACCCATTACACTGCTCATACTTACCTCCTACTATTGCAAAATCCCGCCAGAATTCGGGATAGGATTTCTGTACACATTCTGCCCCTACCAGGGTTAAAGGTTCCCGGCATTGGATACTGGCAATAGCCAGGCTCATGGCGATCCGGTGGTCGTTCCAGCAATCCACGGTGCCGCCGGTCAATTCTTCCACCCCGTCTATGGACAGGCCATCGGGCCGTTGGGTGATCTTGGCACCCAGTTTGTTCAACTCCGTGGTCATGGCATCCAGTCGGTCACATTCCTTGATGCGCAGCCGTTCTGCGTGGATGATTTCCGTATGACCCTCACTGAGGGCTGCGGCCACCGTCAGGACGGGAATGATATCCGGGCAATTGGCGCCGTCTATGACCGTGCCCTGGGGCACAGCCGGGCGGCTGACCAGCGTATCCCCTTCGAACACCACCTGACCGCCCATCTTCTGCAGGATGGGGATGATGGCTTTGTCGCCCTGGAGGGAATTGGGATCCATGCCTTTGATCCGGATGGTCCGGCCCAGCATGCCAGCCGTCAGCCAGAAGGCGGCCTGGGAATAGTCCCCTTCAACCGCACCGGTGCGGGGCTTGTACTGCTGGTTTCCAGCAATCCGGTATTCCCGGAAGTTTTCATGTTCTATGATAATACCATACTGTTTCAAAGCCGACAACGTTAACGCAATATAACTCTGGGATTCCAATTTTCCCGTCACCGTCAGGGTGGAGTCCCCATCTAGCAGAGGCAGGGCGAACAGCAGGCCGCTGATGAACTGGCTGCTGACGTCCCCGGGCAGCGTAAAATGGCCCGGACGGAGTGGGCCCTGAACTGTCAGAGGGAAATTCCCGTCTACACCGCCCTTTTGGAACACCAGTTCCTGCTCCCGGAAGATGGCTTCATAGGGTTCCTGAGGCCGGGACCCCAGCTTGCCCCGCCCCGTCAGGGTAAAGGCGTCGCCGGGGATGGCAGCCAAAGGGATGATGAAGCGCAGCGTAGAACCGGATTCTCCGCAGTCCAGCAGGTTTCCTACCTGATGAGGACGGCCGCCCCAGACCGTAAAGGCCGCACGGCCATCAGCCTGTTGTTCCATCGTAATGGAAGCACCCAGCTGGCGCAGGCAGTCACAGGTTGCCAGGATATCTTTGGACAGACTCACCTGTTCCACCCGGCTTTCCCCTTCTGCCAGGGCCGCACAGATCAGAGCTCTGTGACCCATGCTTTTTGAGGAAGGAATATGGACAGTTCCCGTCAGGGAATCCGGAGTAATGCGTAATGTTGTCATAACTTCACCCTTTTATATACGGCTGCAGATCCGCAACCGCCACTTTCTTCAACATACTTTTGCCAATTTCCGGCACAATGACCAGCGTGATTTCATTGCCCCGTTTCTTCTTATCCATGGCGATGCCTTCCAGCACGGCTTTGTCGCCAATAGGATCTTCTGTAGGAATATGGTATTTAGCCAGCAGGCGCTGGATCCGGTCTGCCGTGCCCGGTACTGTCAGGCCCAGCCGTTCCGTATTCCGGGTCAGCCGCACCATGCCGATGGCCACCCCTTCCCCATGAGTGTATTTCTCATAGTGATAGAAGCGTTCCACCGCGTGGCCGATGGTATGGCCAAAATTCAGCACCATACGGGCGCCCACATCCGTCTCATCTTCTTCCACGACTTTCACCTTCAGGCGGCAGCAGTGGGCGATGATGTCCGTCACATGGTCCAGCATATCCCGGTCATCCTTATAGGCTTCCAGTTTGGCGAATAATTCCGGATCCCCAAAGGCAGCGCATTTTATGACTTCTGCCAGACCATCGTGGACATACCGGGGATCCAAGGTGTCTAACAGATCCGGATCCATGAGCACGGCTTTGGGCTGATAGAAGCTGCCTACGAGATTCTTGCCTTCCGGCAGGTCCACGGCCACTTTTCCTCCTACGCTGCTGTCAATCTGGGAAAGCAGCGTCGTAGGGATCTGGATGAAGGCTACGCCCCGCAGGAAACTGGCTGCCACATAGCCGCCCATATCGCCGGTGACGCCACCGCCTAGTGTAATGACCAGGTCTTTCCGGGTCATACCGAAATCCGCACAGTTGCGGACCATGCGACCGAAGGTTTCCAGGTTCTTGTGATCTTCCCCTGCCGGAAAGACCAGCCGGCGCACCTCAAAGCCCTGAGCCTTCAGCTGGGTTTCCAGCTGGGCTCCATAGAGGCCGTCCACCGTGCTGTCCGTAATGACGGCCACTTTGTCTGCCTTGGACAGGCTGCGGATCCGGGTCCCCAGATGAGGCCAGCTGCCCCGTTCCACTTCTATATCATAGGACTTAGGTCCCAGGTCAACGTGGATGTTTTCCATAGTACATGTCCCTTCTTTTATCTTTCGCCATATCCATCATGGCTTCCAATTCTTCCTTGTCACCCTGCTGCAGAATGGATTTCCACCGTTCCAGCTGTTCTTCCAGTTTATTGATTTCTTCAATAACCGGTCCTTTGTTCAGCAGGAACAGGTCGCTCCAGAGTTTGGCGTTAATGTCCGCCACCCGGGTGGCATCCCGGAAGGAACCTGCGATGAAGTATTCCGTATTGGGCTGCATGGATTGGCTGTTAATGAGGGATACGGCCATGACATGGGGCAGGTCGCTGACATAGGCGATGATACCGTCATGTTCCTGCGACGTTAGTTCCACCACTCTCTTGCAGCCAAAGGCATAGGCCATGTCTTTCAGGAAGGCCACATGCTCCGGTTGATTATTGTCCCGTTGGATGATGATGAAGTTTGCCCCTTCAAAGATTTTGGAAGTGCTTTGGCCATAGCCCTTGCCTTCCCGGCCTGCCATAGGATGGGAAGGTACGAAGTCCATGGCCGGTCCCAGCAGGGCATCTACCTTGTCAGGGATATCCCCTTTGATCCCCATGACGTCCGTAATAAGCACATCGTCTTTAAAATAGGTCACATGATCCCGGATAAACGGCACAAAGGCGCTGGGATACATGCAGTTTACGATGACGTCGGCTTCCCTCAGCAGTTCCGGATCGTCATCTGCGATTTCCGTAATATAGCCTTCGTCCTTGGCCATCAGGGACACAATATGGTTCCTGTCCAGGCCGATGATCCGTTCCACTTTCTGCCGCTTCAACGCTTTCGCATAAGAACCACCGATGAGCCCCAGCCCGATGATGGCAAATACCGTCTTCTGAAGATTCTTCATTGTATATACCTTCTCAACTATAGTCTACAGCCCTAAGCCATTCCTTCAATAGTAACAGAGATAAGGCAGTTGAGCAATAGAGTAGACGTTAGAATTTAGATGTTAGAGGCTAGTGGTCCGCTGGACGGCCCCACCACCGGCTTCGCCGGTTCCCCTCCCCTGCGGGGATGACTGCCCGCAGGGCAAACCTGTCGCCCCCGTAGGGGGAGAGGGCCATCGAAGATGGCGAGGGGGCAGTGCAGCGCACTCTCTTTCCTCTTTCCTCATCTCTCTCCCCTGTTTTTTACAGTTCCCGTCCTACGGCCGGAGCAATGATGGCCAGGTCTTTCATGAGCTTGTCGAAATCGATCAGGTTCAGGCTCTGGGCCCCGTCGCACCAGGCGTGCTGGGGATCATTGTGGACTTCGATAATGAGGCCGTCAGCACCGGCTGCAATGGCGGCTTTTGCCATGGAGGGCACCATCCAGGCCATACCGGTAGCGTGGCTGGGGTCTACGATGACGGGCAGGTGGCTCAGCTTTTTCACGGCCTGCACCGCACTCAGGTCCAGGGTATTTCTCGTGTAGGTTTCGAAGGTCCGAATACCCCGTTCGCACAGGATGACATTTTCGTTGCCTTCGGACATGATGTATTCGGCGCTCATGAGCCATTCTTCAATAGTAGCGGACATGCCCCGTTTCAGCAGCACCGGTTTTTTTGTCTTGCCCACTTCCTTCAGCAGGTTGAAGTTCTGCATGTTCCGGGCACCGATTTGGATCACGTCTACCTTTTCAATGAATTCGTCCAGTTTTTCAATGCCCATGAGTTCCGTTACGATGGGCAGATGGTTCTTATTGCCGGCTGCCCGGATCATATCCAGGCCTTTGTCTCCCAGACCCTGGAAGGAGTATGGGGACGTACGGGGTTTGAAGGCGCCGCCCCGAAGCATGTCGGCACCGCTGGATTTTACGGAAGCGGCAATGACGTCCATCTGTTCCTGGCCTTCGACGGAGCAGGGACCGGCAATGACGGCCAGCTTTTTGCCGCCCACTTTCACCCCATTCACATCTACAACGGTATTTTCCGGGTGGAACATCCGGTTAGCCCGCTTGAAGGGCTGAGCGACCCGCATGGCCTTTTCTACCCAGGGATTTACGGTGAACTGTTCCGGATCCAGCACGCTGGTATCCCCAACGATACCCATGACGACCTGGTTAACGCCTACGCTTTCATGAATGGTAAAGCCCTGTTGTTCCAGGGAGTGTTCCAAAGTTACAATTTCTTCTTTCGGTGCGCCTTTCTTCATTACGATAATCATGTTCTTTTCCTCCTATTCTACTTTCCTACAGCAACAAAAAAAGCAGACTCGCAAGGAGTCTGCTTTCAGTCTTCGTGGACCAACCGGATTGATGTTAGGATTTGAATCCGGGCACTCTCTTTACGGAATTGTCAGCATGCAATTTTAGGCACGTAAAGTAACCAAAGCTATAATAATAGCTCTGGCTAAAGTAGAAGCCGTATGCAGTTTGCCAATTCTGTTTAGAGTTTGTCATGGTCTAACCGCCTTTGTTTTTTATAGAACACGTCTATAATACCCCTCTGGAAGAAACCCGTCAACATTTTTTGTTTTTTGTATGCAAGGCTTCCAGAGCAATGTTAACTATGTAACAACATTTACCGTTCCAAGGCTACGTCCATATCATCCAGGCCATGACCCGTAGCATCTACGAAACGGACCCGCAGATTGCCGAAACGGGGCAGCTGCTTCATGGGGATGGCCACGGCACTTTCCCGGGATATCGTTTCAGAACCGTCGTCCAGCAGAGCATCCCCATCCTGGATAGCGACCGTCACGTTCAACAGTCGGCCGAATAATTCCGCCTTTGTAATGGCCAGGTTGCCGTTTTTACCCTGGGTATCCATAGCAGCAAAAAGGATCAGGGAATGCTCATAGCCCTTGCCCGTATATTTTGCCTGGGCAGCCTTGATTTTTTCTTCCCGAGTGGTCAGTTTCTTCACGCCCACCAGTTCTTCTTTGGCATCCAGGAAACCTTTTTCGTTGACGTAAGAAGCGCACACGAGGCCCGGCACGGCCAGTTCACTGTCATGTTCCCAGTCACTGTGGGCGTCCTGAGCCTTATACAGCACCCGCCCCTGGGCTGTAATCCGTTCGTTCACAAACAATTCCCCATCGGCGATTTTTGCAGTTGCCGCATACGCCGGAGCTGTCAGCACGGACAGCACCATAGCCACCGCCGCCGCTTTTTTCAGAGTATATTTCATAAAGAATCATCCTTTCTGATTGTTTCAACCGTACTTATTATACACGGTTTGGATGAAAAGGAGGTGAAAATTGGAAGCAGTTATTTCTGTCACTAGTATAGGAATTTGCAAATAACTTTCTGTTTGCTCTAACCCGTAGGGGCGCCCCATAGCGTAGCGGCGGTGCGCCCACCAATCACGGAAGAACAGCCTGGATACGGGTTTGCCGCCGGGGCCTTCGGCCCCTCTGGAAAACCCCTACGGAGTTGAATGTGAAACTTAATTACGATTTTCTATACTAGCCATTAGCGAGTGACGAGTGACGAATTGACAGAGATACATAAGGGCGAGTGACAAATTCCGGCATTGATTATTGACATACGTCAATAATCAATGTAATATAATATTTGACATATGTCAGGAAAGGAGTATGCCTATGGCAAGAAGACCCCGTTGCCGGTTTATAGACGGCTATCCGGAATATTGGAGTTTTTGTCCGGAAGAGAATCCAGACCTGGCGGCTCCTGTGACCCTCACCCTGGATGAATATGAAGCCATCCGGCTGTTGGACAAAGAAGGGCTCACCCAGGAGCAATGCGCCAGACAGATGGGCGTAGCCCGTACCACCATTACCGCCATCTATGACAGTGCCCGCAAAAAGATTGCCCTGTGCATCATAGACGGCAGACGCCTGGTCATCTCCGGTGGCCAAATCCAGCTCGTAAAGCGACCCATTCCTGCTGTGCAGGAGAAAGGAAGAAATAGTATGAGACTTGCAGTAACCTATGAAAATGGACAGATTTTCCAACACTTCGGCCACACGGCCCAATTCAAACTCTATGACATCGAAGACGGCAAAATCACGAAAGAACAGATTATCGATACCCAGGGCAGCGGTCACGGTGCTCTGGCAGGCTTCCTGCAGCAGTGCCAGGCAGACGCCCTCATCTGCGGCGGCATCGGCATGGGTGCCCAGATGGCTCTTAGCGAAGCCGGGATAAAACTGTATGCCGGTGTCAGCGGTGATGCTGATGCAGCCGCCAAGGCTCTGGCTGAAGGCACTCTTGTCTACGCCGAAGGCGCTACGTGTGATCATCATGGGCACGGGCATGGAGAAGGCCATGAGTGCGGACATCATTGCCATGAGTGAGACGCCCGTGAGACGTTGCATTCTCCCCCCTTTTTCCCTATAATAGGGGTAATGTGTTGATTATCCGAAAAAAACAGGAGGAATTACTATGAGTGAAGCATGTGAACACTGTGATCATTCTCATTGCGATGGCTGCAGCGAGAAACCACAGATGAACGAACAGGATATTGCCATTGCAGATTTTCTGCATCAGGTAAAACATAAAATCGTCGTCATGAGCGGCAAAGGCGGCGTGGGAAAATCCACGGTTTCCGTAGACCTGGCTCTGCTGCTCAGTGAAAGAGGGTATAAGGTAGGCCTTATGGACGTGGATTTGCACGGTCCCAGCGTAGCCGGCATGCTGGGCTTTACGGGCCAACACGTACAGGTTGCAGGGGAACAGCTGGTTCCTTTCAAATATAACGACAACCTGGAATTTTTGTCCGCCCAGGGATTCCTGGCTAATGACGACGATGCCCTGATCTGGAGAGGTCCTTTGAAGATCGGTGCCATCCGTCAATTCATGTCCGATACCTGCTGGAGCGCTCTGGATTACCTGATTATCGACTGCCCTCCCGGCACCGGCGATGAACCCCTGACCGTGGTGCAGACCATTCCCGATGCCGAAGCCATCATCGTTACCACCCCGCAAAAAGTGGCTCTGGCTGACGTGCGCAAATCCCTGAACTTCTGCAAACTGGGCAACATTCCCGTCCGCGGCATCATCGAAAACATGAGCGGATTCATCTGCCCTCATTGCGGACAGGAAGTGGACATCTTCAAAGCCGGTGGCGGCCAAGCCCTGGCTGAAGAAAAACACCTGCCGTTCCTGGGCAAGATCCCCATCGACCCCATGGTAGTCGCGGCCGAAGACAATGGTAATCCCCTGGAGAGCATCAGCGAAGGCTGCCGGAAAGCATTAGAGGGAATTGTGGATAAGGTTGTAGAAAAAGATAAATAAAAATAGTGCAGAGCGAAGAGTGAAGAGCGAAGAGGCGCCTGCGGCGAGCAAGGAAGTCAGCCATGCTGACAAATAAAAATAACTGCGGAGAATCTCCGCAGTTATTTTTTTACTTCTGTTCCAGGTTTTCCATGTTCTCAAGGAAAATGCTTAAAATCAGCAAATCTGCACAGCCGCCGGGGCTGATGTTTTTCTGCACAAAAGCTTCGTTCAGCTGCCAGATGGCGGCTATGCCCTCGTCGGTGAAGGCGCCTCCAAGATCCAGCACTCGTTTAGCTTCAGCCTGGGCATAGGCCAGAGTCTCTGCATCAGAGCGGCTCAGGATATTCGTGTCCTCCACGCTGGCCATAAGCTGCAGCAGGGTCTGGATGTAGGCTTTTTCTACGTTCCGACCTTCTGCCCTGTACTGCCGCAAAGCCGGCAGGCCTACGGCTGCTACCGCAGGAAAGCCCCCCATGGCTTCGCCCCGGATGCCCTTGCAGCCGTGCTCAATATACAGCACTTCTCCATGGGTATGGGGATGATAGGGGTCGATTTTTGCAAAATCCCGTTCCAAAAGGGGCGTCACACTTTTTCCAATGAGCTGCAGGACAACCTCCGGCTCCACCTTTCCGGTAAGGCTCAACTGCCATAACGTGAAGCTGACCACCAGGCCCATAGAGAAAATAATGCCTTTGTGGGTATTCACGTTATCCGTAGCCCGGAACATGGCCTTTTCTGCGGCAGCACCCATGGGCCGCAAGGCCTTGAACAGGTCTTCTCCGCTACCGGTCCAATTCCAGCCTTTTTCCGCCATGTCCAGCAGGTGGGGTACGATGGCGTCCGTGCTGGCTGCGAACGTATGCCAGTCCATGTCCTTGTGGGCTCCGGAATTATCCTTGTCCACCAGGCCCGGTTTCGGCGTAGCGTCCACTTCCCCCTGGAGTCCCAGCCGCAGGGCCTGTTCCACATAGTCCAGCAAAAACGTCTCTAAAATCCGGTGCACATTGCGCACCAGTACGGGCACGCTGTGCTTGCGGCTGCGGGCGCAGGCCTGGGCCGGTTGGGAGCACACCAGGCACAGACGGCCCGGCAGACCGATGTCCGTCCGGGACAGCTTGTGGCCGTCCACGTCCAGCACATCCATGTCGAACAGCCGTCCTAAGCGGTCCTGGTTCTCTATGGCGCTGGAAACCTTCTTGATTTCTACAGCAGGTCCGTCTATGACGTAGTACTTCTCATAGCCGGTCTTCGGCGTAATGGTCTTAGACCAGACAATGGAGAGGTCTGCCTCTGCCAGCGCTGCTTCCAGTCTCCGAGTTCCTTCCAGAAAGCCCAGGCGGATCAGGTAGGACGTCTTCACCGGTCCGGGGATATTCAGGGTAAAACAAAGCAAGGGCTTCTGGTATCTGGCCAAAAGCCTCTTCTGGGCTGCCGCCCGGCCGTCCCGGGCCAGCAGCATATCGGGCACTTCCACCTGGGGACCTGCCCCTCTGATGATTGTCTCTTTCATTCTTCTATGGTTTCCTTCCGTTTTTTGCCCTTCGTCCGGATCATTTCCATAAAGGCCCGGGTATAAGGACTTAAGTAGGCGTCTTTGCGGCACACCACATAGCAGTACCGTTTATTGGCCACACCTAATAAAGGATACACCACACACTTGCTCTGTGACAAGAAGTATTCGTCCAGATACACGTCAGGGCAGATGAACACGGCGTTCATAGCGTCCACCAGGCGCTTGCCCACTTCCACGCTGGACGTTTCTAAGATGATATTCGGTTTGATTTCGTACACGCTGAACAGCGTATCCTGGACCCTCCGCACGTTGTGGCCTTCCGCAATAGAGATGAAATCTTCATTCTTTGCTTCCGTAATATGCAAAGGTGTGCCGGGTTTGATGCGCTGAGCCAGGGTGGTCATCTTGTTAGCGACCAGCACCACATCTTCGGTCTCCACCAGTTCATAGCTTAATTCATCATTGGAAGGCGTCGTAGTCAGCACCGCAATATCCACCCGGCCGGTCAGCACGGAGGTCTCCGTAATATTGCTGCCCGCTTCCTGGATCTGCAGCTTGATATGGGGATACCGTTGCCGGAACGTAGGCATGACGAGGGGCAGCATCTGCATAGCCCGCTGGATGGGGATGCCCAGGCGCAGGGTCCCATAGCCTTCATATTGGATATCCGCTACTTCATGCAGCAGGTTCGTGCTGATTGTAATGATTTTTTTAACAGCGGCAATATATTTTTTGCCGGCTTCCGTAAGTACGATAGGATTCGTATTGCGCAAAAAGATAGGCGCCCCCAGATATTTCTCCACGGCTTTGATGGTCTGGCTCAGCGCCGGCTGGGACACATGCATGGTCTTAGAAGCATTCGTGATGCTTCCTTCTTTGATGATTTCCATAATGTATTGCGCGTGCTTAAGGTTCATATTCGCTCCCGTTCCTCTCTCCAGCTAAGCAGTATCAGGTTGATTTTAGAGTTGTTTTAATTTACGATTATTTACAACAATTTTTGCAAATCCGCAAACCCGCATGAATAGTGGTTTTGCAGGGTGCGATAAGGAATCTCTTATGGAAATTATATCATTTTTTATATTAGTTTTCCAATTTTTCCTGTGATACTATCAAAGTGTACGAGTGTGTTTCTTGTTATACATTTTCAGAAGGAGTGATTGTACATGGAATTGAAGAAGGCAGCCATGGCTGGCACTGTAGAGTCTTCCGATTGCCAAATCACCGTTGAACCCGGTACCAATGGCATCGAACTCACCATCGACAGCAGTGTCATCCACCAATATGGTCGTCAGATTAAGGCTGTTGTCCTGGCTACCCTGAAGAAACTGGACGTAGAAAACGCCAAAGTTTCCGTCGTCGACAAAGGCGCTCTGGACTGCACTTTGAAAGCACGTGTGGAAGGCGCTGTGTTCCGTTCTGTAAACGAGGATCCTGATACGCCGAATCCCTGGGAGGTCTTATAAGATGGAAGTAAAATTTTCTAACCCCAACTTCAAGCGTTTAAGAAGATCCATGATGTTCCTGAACGCACAAAAACCGAGCCTGATCAAAGATCCGTATGTCTACAAACCCGATTCCATTATGCTGGACCTGGAAGACGCCGTAGCTGAAAACCAGAAGGACGCTGCCCGTTATTCCCTGTACCATGCCCTGAAAGCCATCGATTATCATGGCTGTGAAAGAGTCGTCCGGATCAATGGTCTGGAAACTCCTCACTGGAAAGAAGATATCCGCGTGTCCGTAGCCGGCGGCTGCGATGCCATCCGTCTGGCCAAGACCGAATCCGCTCAGGACATCAAACTGGTTGAAGAACATATCATCGCCGCTGAAAAAGAATTCAACCGTCCTTTCGGCAGCACCCTGATTATGGCTGCTATCGAATCCACGAAAGGTATCCTGAATGTATACGACATCTGCAAATCTTCCGACCGTCTGTTCGGCGTTGCCCTGTCCGGCGGCGACTACACCCGTGACCTGCAGACCAGCATTTCCAAGAGCGGCGTAGAACTCATGGGTGCCCGTCAGCAAATGGTCATCGCTGCCCGTGCTACCGGCAAGATGTGCTTTGATACCGTTTACACCGACCTGGATGATATGGAAGGCTTCCGCAGAGACGTGGAAATGATCAAGACCATGGGCTTTGACGGCAAATCCATCATCAACCCTCGTCAGATTCCTGTCTGCCACGAAGTCTTTACGCCTGCTGAAAAACAGATCCGTTGGGCTGAAGCCGTTGTTCGCGAAATCGACACGAAGAAGGCTATGGGCATCGGCGTATTCACCTTAAACGGCAAGATGCTGGATATCGCCTTCTATGACGGTGCAAAGAGAACCATCGCACTGGCTAAGGCTGCTGGCGTTTACAAGGGGGATTTATAAGATGAAGAATGCAGTAGGTAGAGAAATTCCTGAAGAGATCCTGAAAGCAACCGGTAAGGAACCGTTCCAGGGCAGCTTCGCCAAACACCTCGCTTCCTATCAGGCTGCCACCCATACGGTCGCACCTGTTATGGATCCTAATTACAGCAAAGTAGTAGATTCCATCGAAGACGTCCTGAAGAAATGCGGCATCAGAGATGGTATGACCCTGTCCTTCCACCATCATTTCCGCGAAGGGGATTATGTAGTCAACATGGTTATGGAAGCTGTCCATAAGATGGGCATCAAAGACATCACCATTTGCGCAACCTCCCTTGGTAAAGCTCAGACCCCGATTGTCCCGATGATCGAAGATGGCACCATCACGAACATCCAGGCTTCCGGCGTACGCGGCAAAATCGGTGAAGCTATTTCCAACGGCAAACTGAAAGGCCTGGCCATCATGCGTGGTCACGGCGGCCGTGTCCGCGCTATTGAATCCGGTGAAGTCCACATTGACATTGCCTTCATCGGCGCTCCCTGCTCCGATGATATGGGCAACTGCCGTGCTATTGGCAGCGCCACCGGCAGTGACTGCGGCGTTCTCGGCTATGCAGCTGTAGATGCCCAGTACGCTGACAAAGTTGTCGTTGTTACCGATACGCTGGTTCCGTTCCCCAACGTTCCTGCCTCCATTGACATGACGAACGTTGACTATGTGGTTAAAGTTGACGCCATCGGTGACCCCAGCAAGATTGCAACGGGTGCTGCTAAACCGACCACGGACCAAAGAAAGCTCCTGATGGCAAAATATGCCGCTGATTTCATGACCTATATGCCTTGGTACAAAGATGGCTTTGTGTATCAGACCGGTGTTGGCGGGGCTTCCATCGCTTCCACCAAATACCTGGCTGAACATCTGAGAAAAGATGGCATCAAGATTGGCGTAGCTATGGGCGGTATCGCTCAGACCATCTGCGAACTCCAGCGTGAAGGCCTCATCGAAAAGATTGCTGACACCCAGGATTTCGATACGGCTGCCATCGAAGATATCAAGACGAACCCGAACCACTACGAAATCACTACGAGCCAGTATGCTGATCCCTTCAACAAAGGCGCATACGTCAACAAGCTGGACTTCGTCATCCTCGGCGCTCTGGAAATCGACACGAAATTCAACGTCAACGTAGTTGTTGGTTCTGACGGTGTCATCACCGGTGCTCAGGGTGGTCACCCTGATACGGCTGCCGGCGCTAAATGCACCATCGTTATCGCTCCTCTGCTGCAAGGCCGCAGCCCTGCTATCTGCACGGAATGCACGACCATCACGACTCCGGGCGAAACGGTTGACGTAGTTGTCACCGATTACGGCATTGCCATCAACCCGAAACGTACGGACATCATCGAAGCTGCCAAAGGCTGCGATCTGCCGATCTGCACCATTGAAGAGCTCCGCGACAAAGCCTACGCTATCGTTGGCGAACCTGACCCTGTCCAATTCGATGACCGCGTTGTAGGTATCATCGAAGCTCGCGACGGTTCCATCATGGACGTTGTCCGCAAAGTAAAACCCTACGAATTCAAATAATCCGTAAGTTGAAAAGCCGCTCCTTTGCGGAGCGGCTTTTTTCATGCTTCGCCCTATTTCAGGTTTGTCACAGAAATGCCGTTAATTCATCCTGAAAAGTTCATGCTTTCTGCAAATTATCTCAATTTCGCTACATTTGAAACAGTTTAATTTTTCCCCCGAAACCCGCATGGGAACTGAGGTTTCGAGGGTTCTATAAGTGGTTTCTTATGGAAGTCATTTCAATATTTATATTAGTTTTCTTTTTTGCCCTATGCTAGTATTTTAGTGTAGGGAAAATTCTAAGGGGAATTTTCCAAGGCTGGCCGCATAGCCCTGCGGCTGGAGCGAAGAACCTATTTCAAAGGAGGAAAAAAATTATGATGTTGGGCGTTGTTGGTTTCTTGATGGTAATCATCATCGTAGCAGCCCTGATTCGTGGTAAATCCAACCCCGTACCTCTGTTCGTGGTTGTACCCGTCATCGCTGCCCTGATCTGCGGTTTTACTCCCGCTCAGATCTTTGGTTTCGTAAAGGCCGGTGTTACTAAGACCTGGTCTACCGCTGTACTGTTCATTTTCTCTATCGTTTACTTCTCCATGATGGGTGATATGGGTCTGTTCGATCCTATGGTAAACTGGCTGGTTAAAAAGGCCGGCGACAACATCGTGCTGGTTACGGTATCCACCGCCTGCATCGCTGTTATCTCCCACTTGGATGGTGCTCTGGCTTCCACCCTGCTGATCACGATTCCTGCTATGCTTCCTATTTATAAAAAACTGCATATGAGACCAGTAGTGTTGGTGTGCATCATCGGTGCTGCTATGTCCATTATGAACCTGCTGCCTTGGGGCGGCCCTGTTGCCCGTACCGGCGTTGTGCTGGGTGCTGACGTAAACGAACTGTGGCAACAGCTGATTCCTCTGCAGATTGTAGGCCTGATTATTCTGTTGGTTTTCGCCGCTTACATGGGCGTTATGGAAAAACGCCGCGGTGCCGGCCTGAATCCTACGGGCAAAGCAGCTGAACTGGATGAAGATGCTGAAGAATCCTCTAAAGATGACAGCCTGTCCGATGCCGATGCTGAATTCATGCGTCGTCCTAAGATGATCTGGTTCAACGGCCTGCTGACCCTGCTGGTTATCGGCCTGCTGTGCTTCACGAAGATTCCTCTGTATGGTGCTTTCATGTTCGGCCTGGCTATCGCTCTGATCGCTAACTTCAAGACGGCTAAAGATCAGGCTCGTGCTATCAAGATGCACGCTGCTACTGCTCTGACCATGCCTATGATCCTGCTGGCTTCCGGCGTATTCCTGGGCGTTCTGTCCAAGACCGGTATGATGAAGGAAATGGCTAAGATGATGATTGCCATCGTTCCTACGGCTCTGGGTGCTCACCTGCAAGATATATTCGGTTTCTTCGCAGTGCCTATCGGCATGATGCTGGGTACCGACTCCTACTTCTTCGGCCTGCTGCCTCTGGCTATCGGTGTTGGTCAACAGTTCGGTGTTGATCCTCACAACATGGCTATGGCTATGCTGATCGGTAAGAACTACGGCGTTATGGTTACTCCTCACGCTGCTACCACGTTCCTGGCCTGCGGCCTGGCCGGCATTTCCATCAAAGAACTGCTGACCTTCTGCGGTCCTCGCCTGTGGGTTCTGTCCTGGATTTCCCTGGCCTGCGGCCTGGTTCTGGGTCTGTTCCATCTGTAAGATTTATACAAAAAACCGTGCGACTTATGTCGCACGGTTTTTTTTAGCGAAAAGCGAAGAGGAGTGCAGCGCACACTAGCGTCTAACTTCTAATTTCTAACGTCTCTTGCGTCAGGCTATTCATCACAAGCAGGATCGCCTGATTCGCCCAAAACAGCATACCTAGCTGGCTGTTGAACAGGGTATGGTCCGTCAGGCCGCTGATGAAGATGCCCACCATGGAGGCCAGATAGCCGCAGGCTACACCGCGGATCCAGGGTTTAGCTTTTCTGTGGCGGATCTGCCGGGCCAGGATCACCAGCTGGACCATCACATACAGGAACAGCAGGATACCCGGAATGCCCAGCTCTGCTGTGATATTCAGAAGCAGATTGTGGCCGTGATACATGATCACGTCTTCGTCAATAAAGAAATTATAATCTGGGAAGGCAAACTGGTAACCGTACCAGCCTACCCCGAAGGGATGCTCTTCGATCATATCCACAGAGCTCTGAAGGTAGAACAGGCGCAGCTCTGCCGACGTATCATGGATGGAGAAGATGGACATGATGCGCTCGGACAGGCGGCTCCAGCCTACGTACAGCACTCCAAGGCCCCCGCCGATGAACGGCAGGAACGCCTTGTGGTAGAAGGCCCCTGCAAAAATGAACAGCACCCAGAAAAACGCCACCCAGTTGCCCCGGGAAAACGTCAGGATCAGGCAGAACGTGGCTAACGCGAAGATGATAAACAGCGCCCAGCGGGTCTTGCCACCC
This sequence comes from uncultured Acidaminococcus sp., assembly GCA_900314165.1. The sequence goes on along the minus strand of OMUE01000159.1, from coordinate 2,471 downwards.
TTAAGGGGAGCAAAGATGCCGCAACAGTAGGCCACGGTCATAACCAGGAACGTGCCCAGGATGTTGGGATTCACCAGAGTGGAAATCGCCCGTCTGGACAGCTTCCGGAACGCTTCATGGTCAATCCACTCCGCATTCTGGAGACTGGCTCCGAAGAAATACTGCCAGATGCCGTAGCCTGCTACGATACAGGCGGAAATCAGCACTACCTTCATGAGGAACAGGCTGCGCCGGCCTGTGCTGGCGTAGCGCAGCACCAGGTAGAAGATGCCGGCTTCCTGGCCTACGACCCACACCCAGTTGAAGGCGCTGGCGCCTACATTCCCGGACCAGAGCACGCTGAGGCCGCTGAGGAGCAGCAAGGCCCACAAGGGACGGCTGACCTTTTTCGGGACCTGGCAGCGAGGCCAGAATTGGCGGGTCTTATAGACATTGACCAGATTCAAAAGGAAACAGATGGAAAATACGATGCCTGAAAGCAGCTGATTCAGGGGCAGCACGAAGAACAGAATCATCAGCGCCGCGTAATTCAGCTGGTTCAGATTCCAGGATTTTGGCAGGCCCCAGCCATGCAGATGGTCCATGGCCTCACCTATCCAGCTTCAATTCCTTAAACGTGCCTACGAGATACAGGGAACCGCAGACCAGCACTACATCGTCCGGTCCGGCCTGGGCCACTGCCTTGTGGTAGGCTTCCGTCAGGTCTGCCGCAGGAATGGCGTTCTTGTGGAGCCGCTGCGCCAGTTTCTCCGGCTTTTCCGCTCTATCTCCTACGTGGGCCAGCACGGTGTAGATCGTATCGTCATCCCGGAACAGGATATCGGACACGTGGCTTACGTCCTTGTCCGCCATCATGCCGAACACGAAGAACCGGTGGCCTTTGGGATAATACAGGTCCAGGGCCTTGCGCAGCACCGTGACCCCGGCAGGATTGTGGGCCCCATCCAGGATGATGTCCGGATGTCTGTGAATCCGTTCCAGTCGGCCGGGCCAGCGGGCTGCCGCCATCCCCTGGAGCATGGCCTGTTCCGTCAGCGCCGGCTCCTTAGCAGCCAGCACTTCTGCCGCTCTCAGGGCCGCAGCCCCGTTCAGCAGCTGGTGTTCCCCGGGAATATGGATGGTGACCTCCAGCTCCCGCTGGTCGCTGGTGTACAGGAACGTCTGGGCGTCCATGGAACTGGTAAGTTCTTTGACGGAAAAATCCTTTTTAAACAGAGACAGCGGTGCTTCTTTGATAGCCGCAGCCCCTTTGATAACCGTCAGGGCTCCCCCTTCAGCTTCCGTTACTACGGGCACTCCTTGTTTGATGATGCCGGCCTTTTGGGCCGCAATCTCTTCCAGGGTATTACCCAGGCGGCCCATATGGTCGAAAGCCACGTTCGTAATGATGGACACTTCCGGAATAATCACGTTCGTAGAATCCCACAGGCCACCCATGCCCACTTCGATGACGGCATAGTCCACTTGTTTCTCGGCAAAGTACCAGAAGGCCATGGCCGTCAGCACTTCGAACTGGGTGGGCTGTTCGCCGCCGCCTGCCAGCCATTTGTCCACGGCCTGTTTCGTGACGTCTGCAGCCGCAGCAAAATCTTCGTTGGAGATTTCCTCCCCATTTAACAGGATCCGTTCGTTGTAACGCACAAAATGAGGGGACACATAGCTGCCGGTTTTTTTGCCGGCGGCTATGAGCATCTGGGAAAGGAACGTGGTGACGCTGCCCTTCCCGTTGGTTCCCGTTACGTGCACTGTACGGATTTTCCGCTCCGGGTGGTTCAGGATTTCCAGCAGGCCGGAGATCCGTTCCATGCCCAGATGGATGCCGAAGGTGCCTAAATCTTCAATATAAGCCAATGCAGCAGTATAGTCCATGGGAACCTCCTTATGGCTTACAGCTTGCTCAGAGTGTCCATGCGTTCTTTCAGGCCCTGCAGCTTCGTCTTCAGCTCTTCCAGCTTAGCCTTTTCCTTCTCTACTACAGCCGCCGGAGCCTTGGCCAGGAAGCCCTGGTTGTTCAGTTTTCCTTCAGCCCGTTTTGCTTCTTTCTCAGCGCCGTCCACTTCCTTCTTCAGGCGCTGTAATTCCTTCTCTACGTCGATTAAGCCCTTCAGAGGCAGATAGACCTTGGCACCCGTTACAACGGCTGTCATGGCGTTTTCCGGCGCCGTATCGTCCATATTGCCGATGGTCAGGGTATCCACGGTAGCCAGCTTCTGGAAATAGCCTTCGTTGCCTTCGAACACAGGCTTCAGATCGGCTTCCGTCAGCACGATGGCCGGAGCCTTATGGCCGGGAGCAGCATTCACTTCAGCCCGCATGTTCCGGATGGCTTTGATGGAGTCCATGATAGCAGTCATCTGTTTTTCGGACAGGTCATCCAGGAGTGTTTCGTCAGCTTTCGGCCAAGGAGAAACCATGATGCTTTCCCCTTCATGAGGCAGGTGCTGCCAGATTTCTTCCGTAATGAACGGCAT
>OMUE01000155.1 GCA_900314165.1 uncultured Acidaminococcus sp. | reverse complement strand
TTCGCTCTTTACTCTTCGCTCTTCGCTTTATCCAAGGCACTAAAAAAGCATCGCCTCAGCAGCGATGCTTTTTTAGTGCAAACTCATTTCCCCGTCCGGCCTCTTTGGGTCAGAGGTTCGCCCTTGGCACACAGAGGGCATTCTTCCGGCTTATAGGCTTCTACGTCCAGGCGCAGGAGCGGTTCCATACGACAGCCGAAGTCTACTTTGCCGCCGCTGCGGTCTACCAGGAAACCTACGCCTACAGGGATGCCGCCTTCGCTCTTCACCACGTCCAGGACTTCCCGGACGCTGCCGCCGGTAGTGACAATATCTTCTACCACCAGCACTCTCGTGCCCGGTTCAATATGGAAGCCTCTCTTGAAGGTCATCTTGCCGTTGACCCGTTCCGTAAAGAAGAACTTGGTGCCCAGGTTCTTGGCCACTTCATAGGCCAGCAGGATACCGCCGGTCATAGGTCCTACCACCAGTTCCACGTTGTCGTTGATGAAACGGGCTGCGATTTCCTTGCACAGGGCTTCCGTGTATCTGGGATGCTGCAGCACGTTGAATTTTTCCACGTACAGAGGGCTGTGCAGGCCGCTGGTCAGCAGGAAATGGCCATGCATGACGGCCTGGGTTTCTTCCAACATCCGCATTACGTTCTTATCGTTCATAGCTCCACACCTTTCATTTCTTCCAAGATCTTAGAAACAGCTTCCTGTTTGTCGTCCGCTTTCGTAATAGGCCGGCCTACTACCAGATGGGTAGCGCCGTTCCTGAGGGCCATAGCCGGTGTCGCAATGCGGCTCTGGTCGTTGGTGGCAGCCCAGGCAGGGCGCACGCCCGGCGTCACGATGAGGAAATCCTTGCCACAGCGCTGCCGGATGCCCGCCGCTTCTCTGGGAGAAGCCACAACGCCGTCCAGGCCGCTAGTCTTCGTCAGTTCTGCCAGATCCAGTACCTGGTCAGCAATAGGTTGGGCATAGTGCAGCGTACTCCACTGGGCGTCATCCATGCTGGTGAGCACGGTGACGGCAATGAGCTTCGGAGCCGGGATGCCCAGCTCGGCTGCGGTTTCCCGCACGGCCTTGACGCCTTCACTCATCATCTTCGGTCCGCCTACGGAATGGACGTTCATGATGTCCGCTCCCAGCCGGGTCAGGACGGCCAGGCTGTGGGCTACCGTGTTGGGAATGTCCTGCAGTTTCAGATCCAGGAAAATCTTCTTGCCCTGATCCTTCAGGAACCGCACTACTTCAGGACCTGCTCCGTAGAACAGCTCCATGCCTACTTTATAAAACGTAACTTGGTCTCCCAGTTCGCTGACCAAGGCTTTTGCCTTGTCAAACGTAGGTACATCCAGAGCTACAATCAAGCGATCTCTTACGTCGGTCATTTTCCAGCCTCCTGCCGGCCCGGCAGAGCCAGACCTACAATATCATTGATGGAAGCGAATCCGTTGTCCTCCACGTACTGCTGCATGCCTTCTGCAATCTGTTCGGCCAGGCCCGGATTCACAAAGTTGGCCGTGCCTACAGCCACAGCACTGGCGCCAGCCAGCAGGAACTCGATGGCATCCTGCCAGCAGCTGATGCCGCCCATGCCGATGATGGGCACTTGGACCGCCTGAGCTACCTGGTACACCATGCGCACGGCTACAGGCCGTACCGCAGGGCCGGACAAGCCGCCCATGACGTTGCCCAGTACGGGACGACGGGTATTGATGTCGATCTTCATGCCCACCAGAGTATTGATCATGGAGATCACGTCCGTGCCGGCCTGTTCTACAGCTTTGGCAATGGACACGATATCCGTCACGTTCGGAGACAATTTCGTAATGACGGGCTTAGAGGTCCGTTCCTTGGCAGCCCGTACCACTTCGGCTGCAGAGTCGCAGTCCACGCCGAAGGCCAGACCGCCCTTAGCTACGTTGGGGCAGGAGATGTTCAGCTCGATGGCTGCCACTCCGTCCACATCCAAAAGCTCAGCCAGCCGGCCGTATTCTTCCGGGGAATCCCCGTCCATATTGACCAGGATGGGCGTATCCGTCACGCTGCGCAGCTTGGGCAGCGTCTCTTTCAGGAACACCTCCACGCCAGGGTTTTCCAGACCGATGCAGTTCAGGATGCCGGAGGGGGTCTCCACCACTCTCTGGCCCTTATTGCCGGCCCGGGGCGTCAGGGTCGTGCCCTTCACCGTAAAGGAACCAAGGTGGTTCAGGTCCAGGAAATCCATAAATTCCAGACCGAACCCGAACGTACCGGATGCGGTCGTCACAGGAGTCTTCATGGGAATGCCTGCGATGTTCACAGCCATTCTGGGATCTTCGTAGGGCTTCACCATTCCGTCACCTCCTGGCTCCAGAATACGGGGCCGTCTTTGCAGACCTTCACCCGCTTGCCGATGCCTCCGCAGGAGCAGGACAGGCATGCGCCCAGGCCGCAGCCCATGTATTTTTCCAGGGAAATCTGGCAGGGAATCTTATAGGGTTCTACGACGGCCACCACGGCCTTCATCATGCGGGAGGGCCCGCAGACATACACTCGGTCGTAGGCGCCGCTGGCCACCAGGTCAGGGACCACGGCATTTACCGTGCCCTTGACGCCCTTCGAGCCATCGTCCGTGGTTTCAAATTGTTTAGCGGTCTTGTCCCGGAATAAATCCGTCCAAAACAATTCCGCAGCAGTCCGGCCCCCTACGACCACATCCACGCTTTCTTTCGGCAGAGCAGACGCCAGGAAGTGCAAAGGAGCCAGGCCTACCCCGCCGCCAATAAGCAGGGCGTGCTTCACCCCATCCAGGGCAAAGCCATGACCCAAAGGTCCTAACACATTAATAGCGGAACCGGCAGGCAGGGCTGCCATGAGCTCCGTGGCTTCGCCCACGATGCGGTACATGAGCTGGAACGTGCCAGCTTCCCTGTCCACAGCCGCTACACCGAAGGGACGGCGCAGCAAAGGCATGGTCAGATGGTTCATGCGCACGGTGACGAATTGGCCGGGCTTAGCATTTTCCGCGATTTCAGGTGCTTTGATTACCATTAAGCGGATGTCCTGGCTCAGGACTTGCTGAGCCAGGACGATTCCGTCCACATTATATGCTGTCATAGGCGTTTCCTTAGTCCGTAGGCAGATCCTGCAGGGCTACGACGCTGACGATCTTGCGGCGCCGCATAGCTGCCATGGCTTTCTGCAGGGCTCTGGCCGTATCCAGGCTCGTCAGGCAGGGAATGGCGTGTTCTACAGTGCTGCGGCGGATCTTGAAGCCATCGCCGTTGTCATCCCGGCCATGGGGCGGCGTATTGATAACCATGCAGATGCGGCCTTCTTTGATGTCGTCCAGCAGGTTCGGCGTACCGGCAGAAGCTTTTTCTACTCTGGCTACAGGGATGCCCCGTTCACGCAGATATTTTGCCGTACCTTCCGTAGCTACCAGCTGATAGCCCAGGGTTACGAAGCCTTCGGCAATGGGAACCACTTCCGGTTTATCCAGGTCGGCTACCGTAATCAGGATGGTACCTTCCCCAGGAACGTCGATGCCGGAGGCGATGCAGGCTTTGTACAAGGCTCTGGCAAATTTGTAGTCGATGCACATAACTTCACCGGTGGACTTCATTTCAGGTCCCAGGTTGATATCTACATCGGCCATCTTGTTGAAGGAGAATACAGGAGCCTTCACGGCATAGTAGTCCGGGAACAGCTTCAGGCCCGGCTGCAGGCCCTGGGTGATCAGGTCCACACCCATTGCGCACTTCGTAGCCACGTCCACCATGGAGATGCCTGTTACCTTGCTCAGGAACGGTACCGTACGGCTGGAACGCGGGTTCACTTCGATGATGTACAGGTTGTCGTCACGGACAATGTACTGGATGTTGATGAGGCCATGAACCTTCAGGCTCAGGGCCAGTTTGTTCGTAAAGTCGATGATGAGCTCGATGACGTGTTCGCTGAGGGTCCGGGGCGGATACACGGCGATGGAGTCACCGGAGTGGACGCCGGCCCGTTCTACGTGCTGCATGATGCCGGGAATGACCACGTTCACGCCATCGCTGATGGCATCCACTTCCACTTCCGTCCCCATCAGGTAATGGTCAACCAGTACAGGGTGTTCATGGGAAGCCTTTACGGCGTT
>OMUE01000065.1 GCA_900314165.1 uncultured Acidaminococcus sp. | reverse complement strand
GGCAGCGAGGGGGAATAACCCATGGCTACGAACGTAAACCCAACACGGATGGAGCTGACCCGGTTGAAGAACCGGTTGGCCACCGCTGTCCGGGGCCACAAACTGCTGAAGGATAAACGGGATGAAATGGTGCGCCAGTTCATGCTGTATATCCGGCGGAACCACGAGCTGCGGGAAAAGATGGAAAAAGCCCTGCAGAACGTGTCCCACCATTTCGTAGTGGCCAAAGCCCATATGGGCTCCCTGACCATGAATGAAGCCCTGCTGTATCCTGCCCGGGCAGCAGAGTTTGAAGTGGGGTCCAAGAACGTCATGAGCGTGGACGTGCCCACGCTGACGTACACAGGTTCCACGGCGGACGACGCGGCCCACGTACCCTATTCCTTCGCCTTTACGACGGAGGAACTGGACGAAGCGGTAACGGAACTGACCACCTGCCTGCCAGAGCTGCTGGAACTGGCAGAGGTGGAAAAGACCTGCAACATGCTGGCGGATGAAATCGAAAAGACCCGCCGTCGTGTAAACGCTCTGGAATACGTCATGATTCCGGAAATGCAGGAAAGCATCAAGTACATCACCATGAAGCTTAGCGAAAACGAACGTGCTTCTACGGTACGGTTGATGAAGGCTAAGGAAATCATGAATAAGTGATGGTGTAGTATAAAACGGCTGTGAAGCAAACGCTTCACAGCCGTTTTCTTGTGCAAAAGCGAAGAGCGAAGAGGGGTGCGCTGCACTGCCCCACCACCGTGCTACGCACGGTTCCCCTCCCCTACGGGGATGACAGGGCTTCGCCCGTCCAGCGGACAGTCGCCCCCGTAGGGGGAGAGGGCCAGCGAAGCTGGCGAGGGGGTAGTGCGGAGCAGATTCTATTGCTATTTTTTTTAATACTGATTAGAATAACTGTGTATTGATTGTTTAAACTATTCTTTAAGAACAGGAGCACAGTCATGAGAACGGTTTTCACATTCCGCCCACAGGAAGGCACACAGCCTTTGTATGTGCAGCTGGCGGACTATTTCCGGAATGAGATTCGGGCAGGAAACCTGCAGGCCAAGGACTTCCTGCCTTCCATCCGCAAACTGAACAAGGACCTGAAGTTGAGCCGGACCACGGCGGAAAAAGCCTACTCCATCCTTATCGACCAGGGCTACATCCACAACCTGCCTAACCGGGGCTATCAGGTGGCCGACTACGTGCCGGCCCAGGAAAAACAGGACACGGTTGCACCGGAAAAGCCGGGGAACACCAAGACTCCTGTGCTCTATAATTTCTCAAATAATTATATAGACACTTCTGCTTTCGATACGGTAGCCTGGCGCCGCTGCCTTAATGAAGTGCTGCGCAGCCCGGAACAGATTGCCGGCTACGGGGATCCTCAGGGCGAACTGGCTCTCCGGGAGGTGCTGGCCCGGTACAGTTATGAATCCCGGGGAGTGGTGTGCCGGCCGGAACAGATCCTGGTAGGCGCCGGCCTCCAGAGCCTGCTTATGATTTTGCTGCCCCTTTTGCCGGTATCGGTGAAAGAAGTGGGCTTGGAAGCGCCCGGTTTCCCTCAGGCAGAGCAGATCTTCCAGCTGCTGGGCTGGCAGGTCCGGACCTATGATCCCGGAGACGTAAAGGCGGACTGGCCGGGCCTGCTGGTCATCTCTCCGGCTAATCCCTACAAGGGCCGTGCCCTGACGGAAAAAGAACGGAACAACCTGATCGTAGCTACCCAATTGGGTCGGGTGTACCTGCTGGAGGACGATTACAACGGGGAATTCCGCTACCTGCACCGGCCTACGCCGGCCCTGCACAGCTTTGGGAACAGGGAGCAGATCATCTACGTGGGATCCTTCTCCCGGACTCTGCTGCCTTCCCTGCGTATCAGTTATCTGGTGCTGCCGGAAACCCTGCTGCCGGCCTATGAAGCCGTCCGGAACCAGTACAACCAGACCTCCTCCACCATGGAGCAGCTGACGCTGGCAGCCTATATCAGCCAGGGCTATATGGGCCGCCACGTAAAAAAGCTGCGCAGCGTGTACCGGGAAAAGAACCAGCTGCTGCGGCAGGCTTTGCAGACCGTTTTTGGGTCCCAGGCCAGCCTGCTGAGCTATGGCACGGGCCTCCACCTGCACATTGCCCTAAATGTAGAAGGCACGGCCGTTGACCTGGCCCAAAAGGCCCTGGAACACGGAGTGAAGGTCATCCCCGTCCGGGGCACACGCCCCGGCGGCCGCCCGGAATTCCTGCTGTCCTTTGCCGGCATAGCGGAGGATAAGATTTTGGAAGGGGTTAAAGTGTTGAAAAGTGCTCTTTGCACTAACCCGTAGGGGCGCCCCAGAGCGTAGCGGCGGTGCGCCCGCTAGGATATCCTATCTGTAAGAATCATTGTTTTTCCTGTGGAATTTACGGTATAATAATTAAATATAATCCTAACTATTTGAAAACGATTCATCAGGAAATAGCCAAAAGATATTGGCAATCCTATATCGTCCGTCGTCCGTCGGGTGTCGTCCGTCGGCTAATGTCTTTACCAGGGGGTGCGGTATGAAAAAAATATGGGGTGCGGTGCTGGTGGCTTTGGCCTGCCTGCTGCCGCTGCAGGTCAGTGAGGCGGCGCAGTATTTTGCACCGAGATACAGCTTTACCCAGAACGGGCAGCTTCAGCCGGCCCTGTCTGTGGAATTTATGAAAGGGGACCCGAAAAAGATCAGCGCCATGGTGTCGTCCGTAGGAGGCGACCGGGTTATGACCCTGGGCTTTGCGGTGGGGGACGAAGCCAGCCTGTTCCTGTTCCACAAAGGCCAGGAATACGCCATGTACAAGCTGAACTTCCGTCCCAATAAGGAAGACCTGCTGATCCTGAGCTACGGCAAGAAGGGCACGGGCCGGACGCCGCTCACAGACGTGTCCGTCATCGGGGAGGACGCTCTGGGAGTCATCCGCCAGCTGCCGGTCAGCGGCTTTATTCCCGTAGAAGTGTTCAACAGTCCCCTGCAGATCCGCCAGAAGGAAGCCGTCCTGTTCCTGGAGCAGGCTCCGAAGGTCATGAAGATCTCCGCTGATGGAGAAAATGGGTACGGTGTGGATTTGTAAAAGGCATTGAAGTCCGCCCTTTTCAAGGGCGGGGACCAGCACAGCTGGTGGTGGGTTTTAGAAAAGGAGAACTATCATGAATCTTGCTGAAATGTACACTACGTGCCGGACTTACCGGCGTTTTAAACAGGAACCGGTTCCTATGGAACTGTTGACAACCCTTGTAGATGTGGCCCACAACCGCAGTACTGGCCGTAACGCCCAGGAGCTGCGCTTTGTAGTGGTCCATACGCCTGCCATGGTAAAGGCCATGCAGCCGCTGCTGGCTTGGGCAGCGTCCCTGCCGAAAGAAATCGGGACTCCTGTGGAAGGGGAACAGCCTACGGCTTTCGTCGTGGTCCTGCGGCCGAAACAAACTAACCCTATGATCAGTTACATCGACGTGGGCATTGCCCTGGATGCCATGGCTATTACGGCCTGGGAACAGGGTGTGGGCAGCACCATCATGGCTGCCGTGAACCGGCCGAAGGTGGCAGAGCTGCTGGGGATTCCTGAGAAATACGAAGTGAGCATCGTCCTGTCCCTGGGCTATCCCAGCCACAAGAGCACCATTGTTCCCGTGACTCCCGAAAAGGGCCAGGCTTATTACGTGGACGAAAAGAGAGACTACTACGTGCCGAAGCTGAAGCTGGAAGAGGTCGCGAAGTTTAAATAAAGTCAGTAAGCAGGGAGTCCATCATGCTCTACAATATCGCCATTATCGGGGCAGGGCCGGCGGGCTGCTCGGCAGCTGTTACGGCAGCGGCCCGGAACTTGTCCACCCTTATCTTTGACACAGGGGACTTTGGCCTGGCTCTGCGTAAATCCAGCCTGATCAAAAACTATCTGGGACTGCCGGACGTGTCCGGGGATACCCTGATGAATACGTTTGTGGACCACATGAAGGCGGGCAAACCGGAACTGGTGACCCACAAAGTTCTGAATGTCATGCCCATGAACGGCCATTATTTCCTGGCTACGCCGGACGGCATCTATGAAGCGGAGACCGTGCTCCTGTGCCTGGGAGTCCGCCATGGCAGCGCTCTGGCCGGGGAAAAGGAGTTCCTGGGCAAAGGGGTCAGCTACTGTGCCACCTGCGACGGATCTTTTTACCGGGGCCGGATGATCGGCGTCATTACCACGCTGCCTTCTGCCTGGGAAGAAATCACGTTCCTGGCAGGCCTGGGCTCCGAAGTGAAAGTCTGGGCGTCCTATGAGCGTCCTGCCGGAGGTCCGGACAATATCCGTTGGATGAACAGTAAGCCTCTGGCTGTAGAAGGGGACGGGAAGGTAACTGCCCTGAAGACCGACCGGGGCAGCGAGGCTGTAGACGGCCTGTTTATCCTAAAAGAGACGGATCCCATCGAGAAACTGATGCCGGGCCTTGAGCTGGATGGTCAGTTCATCCGGGTGGACCGGTCCATGGCTACGAACCTGGCCGGCGTGTACGCAGCCGGCGACTGCACCGGCCTGCCCTGGCAGATCAACAAAGCAGCAGGAGAAGGCCAGATAGCCGTGCTTTCCGCGGCTTCCTATCTGGCAAATAAGAAGGATTGAACGAATATGAAAACCACGTTGGCAGCTCTGTGCCTGGGTCTCTGCGTCCTGGCAGCAGGCTGCGGCAGCAAAAAAACAGAGCAAAGCCAGGATATTCCCTTTAAGAATCCTGCTCCTACCCAGGAAACGAAGACCATTGCTTCCGGGGAAGGCCAGCAGGGGGCCCGGGTAGAATTTGTGACCCGGGAACACGGTATGGAACGCATTACGTTTTCCGGAGGCTATCTCCGGTCCCTGCCGGAGGAGAAGCCGGAAACTATCATGCGTCCGGCCCCTACGGGCAGCCAGGGCATGATCTTCGGCAAACGGGAAATCAACGGCCTGGAATGGGCCAAAGTGGCAACCCGGGACGGAGTGACCGCCTGGTACGCTGTGCCGGCCCGGGAAGGGGCTGCCAAAGGGGAGAAACGGGCACCTCTGCAGGTGACGGATTCCGTGTACCGCAGTACGTATCCCCAGATTACCGGCGGCGTGGAGCCCCGGGTCCAGGACCTGATCAACCAGGAACTGGGCAACTATTTTTCCGTCTACCGCCATGTGACGGGACCTGTGGGAGGCGAGCTCCAGTGCCAGGTCACGTACAATAAGAACAAGCTGCTGAGCCTGGTGTTTTCCGGCAAGCCCATCCGCTACCGGTCCTATCCGGTGTCCGAGGTGAACAACCTGCCCAGCTGGGCTCAGCTGAAAAAATATGCCCATGTGTCCCCGCTGATGGGCGGCGCAGATCCCAATCTGCTGCTGGCGGATAAGACGGATTTCCAGTATGCCATGGTGTTTGACCTGACCACGGGCAGCCGGCTGACGCTGGAATATTTTATCGGCCATGGGCGGGAAAAAGAGCTGCAGGATCTGCTGCAGCCTTTAGGAGACGGAGCCCGGCTGCAGCGGGATAATTTCTATGTAGATGAGAAAGGGTCTGTTACGGCTCTGGTTTCCGTACTGGAGCCGGATACGGGACGGGTTCCGCTGGACCTGACCGGTCTGAAGATTAGAAATTATTAAAAGAGGGAGGGTGGCCGGAGTGACGGAAGGTTCACAAAACTGGAAAAGGACATTTGCCGTCCTCTGGGTCTGCGTGTTCCTGGTCTGTGCCAGCTACACCATGGTCGTACCCTTCCTGCCCCTGTTCCTGGTCCAGGAGCTGGCCCTGCCGGCAGCCAATGCTAAAATGTGGTCCGGGGTCATTATCGCCATTACATTTGTCCTGGCCGGAGTCATGGCACCCTATTGGGGCGCCAGAGGGGATGTAACGGGCCAGAAGGTGAACGCCATCCGGGCAGGCATCGGCCTGACCCTGAGCTATGCCCTTACCAGCATCGTGACAGGCCCCTGGCAGCTGTTGGGCGTGCGGATCTTCATGGGCCTCATCAGCGGCTTTGTGCCGGCCTGTATGTCCATGGCGTCGTTCATCCTGCCGGAAGACCGTATGGGCTGGGGCCTGGGCCTGCTGCAGACAGCCAATTCCAGCGGCTATATAATGGGCCCCCTTTTAGGTGGCCTGCTCAGCGCTGTATTTGGCATGCGCCTGTCCTTTATGGGAGCTGCCGTGAGCCTGGCGATAGCGACCCTGGCCTTGGTCTTTTACCTGCCCAAAGATAAACCGAAGGCTGTGGCGGGAACTCACACCGGTAGCCTGGATATGTTCCGGCAGCTGGGGGAAATGCTGACCCATAAGGCCGTGCTGGGCATCCTGCTGTTATTTGCCCTGGTGAAGGCCTGCATGATGGTGGTGCAGCCCCTTTTAACCATCTATGTGAACGAACTGCTGGAGGGGTCTCCTACTGTAGTGACCATTTCCGGTGTCATCCTGTCCCTGGCAGGCATTGCGGGTATTATGGCCGCGCCTTTCTGGGGCGCCAAGGGCCATACCTACGGCTGCCATAAGATCCTGTCCCTGGTGTTTGTCTGTGCAGGTCTCATGGACGCGGCTCAGCTGCTGGGCCATAACATCTGGCTGTTTGCTATATTATATTTTATTTATGGTTTGTTTATTGCCGGGGCGGCGCCGAACCTGTACACGACCATGACGGAAGAAACAGAGCCAAGTCAGCGGGGCAAAGCTTTCGGTCTGGCCACGGCGGCGGATCAGCTGGGCGGAGCTTTCGGTCCCCTGGTGGGAGGCTTTCTGGGAGCGTTCCTGTCCATAGGCCAGATCCTGGCCCTTACTGGTCTGGTGCTCATGGCCAGCGGCATCCGTATTTATTGGACGAAAGTGCGGCAGGCGTGATATGCTGTACGTGCATACGTGCATACGTGCATACGTGCATACGTGCATACGATGTGCGCTGCACGGCTTTAATGAGACGTCAGACGTCAGAATTCAGACGTCAGGGTGCTCTGCACACTGTCCGCCCTTTTCAAGGGTAAGTCTAATTAAAGCTCTCAGCCTCCCCTTTGTCCGCCCTTTTCAAGGGCGGGGGACCGGCGTAGCCGGTGGTGGGTTCGCTCCCAAAGATGGTGGTGGGTTTGTTCTGATATGTAAAAACGTCAAGTGATATAAATTAAAGAAAGAGGTGTCAACATGAACAGAAAAGTGCATTTTAAGACAAATCTTGGTGAGTTTACGGCAGAATTGTACGAAGACAAAGCGCCGAAAACCACGGCTAACTTCATTGACCTGGTGGAAAAGGGTTTCTACGACGGGGTCATCTTCCACAGAGTCATTGACGACTTCATGATCCAGGGCGGCGATCCTACCGGTACCGGCATGGGCGGCCCCGGCTATGAAATCGACGATGAATTCGGTCCCGGCCTGGCTCACGACAGCGAAGGCATCTTGTCCATGGCCAACGCAGGCCCCAATACGGGCGGCAGCCAGTTCTTCATTACCCTGGTGCCCACTCCCTGGCTGAATGGCCATCATGCCATCTTTGGTAAAATTACGGAAGGCATGGATATTGTGCATAAAATCGGCTCCACTCCCACGGACTTCATGGACCGTCCTCTGCAGGATGTGGTCATGGAAAAGGTGGAAATCCTGAAATAATGGCAGCATTCGTGTACATGCTCCGGTGTGAGAACGGCTCCCTGTATACGGGCTGGACCAATGACCTACAAAAGCGGCTGGCCCGGCATCAGGCGGGCGTAGGAGGCAAATTCACCCGGGCGTTCAAGGTTGTGGATATGGTGTATTACGAGGAACTTGCCAGTCAGCACGAGGCCATGCAGCGGGAATATGAGCTGAAACATCTGCGCAAAGCCCAGAAGGAACTGTTAGTGAAAAACTTTCAGCTGAATAAGGAAAAGTCTGAATAAGCATTAAAAATGTTACAGACTTTTGCTTGTAAAACCGTAGGGGTTATGCTAGAATGAAACACAGAAAACCGGACATACTGAATGTTGAACTTATAGAGAGTGTCACAGGTAGTTGGATCGTTTTTCGAAATATTTTTAGGAGGCCATGTGAAGATGACTGGCAAAGTTAAATGGTTTAGTGCTGAAAAGGGTTATGGCTTTATTGAACGCGAAGATGGCGGCGATGTATTCGTTCATTTCTCCGCAATCCAGGGCGAAGGCTTCAAGACTCTGGAAGAAGGCCAAGCTGTTGAATTCGACGTTGTCGAAGGCAACCGTGGCGAACAAGCTGCCAACGTTGTAAAGCTGTAAGATATATACGTATCTGAAGTACAACCAGCAGGAAGAGGGGTATCGCTGCATAGCGATATCCCTTTTTTGTTGCCTGGAACAAGCACAAATATCTTATAAAATGAATCTGTAGGGGCTTCCCAAAGCGAAGCGACGGCAAGCCCGCTGACAAAAAGGAAAGGAGCAAGTGTTATGCCTAGTTACGGTATGGAAAACAAAAGAGGCGTCATCAGCGGTGGTACATCCGGCATCGGCCTGGCAGCTGCCAAACTGCTGGTCCAGGACGGAGCCCATGTGCTGCTGGTAGGCCGGGATCCGGAAAAAGGGGCGAAAGCCTTGGCGGAACTGTCCGGAATGAAGGGCAGTGCAGAATATTTCCAGGCGGACATCAGCACCCTGGAAGGTTGCAAAGCCGTGGGGGATAAGCTGCAGCAGGAGGAGAAACTTGTGGATTTCCTGATAAATTCTGCAGGGGTTTACGAAGAAAAGATGCTGGACCAGCTGACGGAACAGGACTACGCCCGAATCATGGATGTGAACGTGAAGGGCACCATCTTCCTGACCCAGGCTGTGGTACCCCATCTGGCTGAAGACGGTCCTTCCATCCTGAATATTGCCTCTGACGCGGCTTTGGAAGGCAACTATGGCTGCAGTGTCTACGCCGCTTCTAAAGGGGCTGTAGTGGCCTTTACGCGCTCCCTGGCCCTGGATCTGGCTCCCTGGGTCCGGGTCAACTGCCTGTGCCCCGGGGATGTGGCTACGCCCCTCGTAGAAAAGCAGCTGGCTGAGGGAGGCTATACCATGGAATCCATGGCCTCCATCTATCCTCTGGAACGTATCGGCAAGCCCGAAGAAGTGGCCCACATGATTTGTGCCCTCCTGAGCCCCATGAATGGTTTCATGACCGGTTCCGTGGTGTCCGTAGACGGCGGCCTGACTGCGAAATAAGGGGTGGCCATGGAAAAGAAACTGACGAGAGCGGAATATATCTTTGTAGGATCCATGCTGTTCGGCATGTTGTTCGGCGCTGGCAACCTGATTTTCCCTGTGCATATGGGGCAGCTGGCCGGGGCTCATTTTTGGGCGGCCAACTGGGGCTTCATTGCCACCGGTGTGTTCATGCCATTCTTTGCCCTGCTGGCCTTTGCGGTAACGGGCAGCTCCGGACTGGAAGAACTGGCAGGCAATGTGCACCCTGTATTTGCCCGGATTTTTACCATCCTGCTGTACCTCACTATCGGGCCGGCCTTTGCCCTGCCCCGGACCGCTACGGTATCCTTCCAGATCGGGGTGGCGCCCTTTTTGACAGGCAGCGAGACTCTGCCCCTGGCCATCTTCACGTTTTTGTTCATGGGAGCCGCGCTGCTCTTCAGCCTGAAGCCCAGCAAGCTCATCGTGTACATCGGCAAATTCCTGAATCCGGTGTTCCTGTCCTTCCTGGCCGTGCTGGTCATCGTAGCCCTGCTGCATCCTATGGGCACCATCGCCCAGGGCGTACCCCAGGGGGATTACGTGAGCCATGCCTTCCTGACAGGCTTCAAGGAAGGGTATAACACCATGGATGTACTGGCCATGCTGGCCTTTGCCATCGTGGTCATCGAGACGGTAAAAGATCTGGGGGTTACGGATGCCCGGACTATTTCCTGGGACATTACGAAGGTGGGCTGCATCGTGGTGTTCCTCATGTGCGTCATCTATACCATGATTACCTGGCTGGGTACGTCCAGCATGGGGCAGCTGCAGGTGTCCGCCAATGGGGGCATCGCCCTGGCCCAGATCGCCCATCATTATTTCGGCCCCCTGGGCAGCCTGCTGCAGGCCTGCATCGTGACCTTCGCCTGCCTGAAAACGGCCATCGGCCTCATTACGGCCTGCTCCAACACCTTTGCAGACATGTTCCCCGGCAGCCTGAGCTACAAGAAATACTGCGTGGTCTTTGCCGGTGTATCCTTCCTGGTAGGTAATGTGGGCCTGACCCAGATCATCGTGCTGGCGGTGCCCATCCTCATGTTCCTGTATCCCATGGCTATTACGCTGATCCTGTCGTCCTTCGTGTGCGCCCTGGTGGGCAAGGACCGGCGGTTGTACCGTTATCCCATGGTTTTTGCCGGCATGGCAGCCTTTGGGGACGCCCTCAGCGCCCTGCCGAAAGCTCTTGCCTCTACCGGTGCCGTCCAGAGTATCTTGGCCTTGTATCAACACCTGCCCCTGTTCAAGCTGGGCATGGGCTGGGTCGTGCCGACGCTGGCGGCTATGATGGTAACGGCAGCTGTCTGCAGGAAAAAGTAAGTCTTTAAATGCTCGTCTTAATCGCTGGTAACCGCTTATGCTTTTGCCAAATCCCCTGAAATGGTATATAATACTATGATATAAAAGTATAGTTTCGCTAATCCATACACAAGGAGGAATTTCCCATGAAGAAAATAGTTTTGACTGCGGCAGTGCTGAGTCTGCTGCCTTTGACCTTGGCTAGTGCCTCTCCTCTGGCCAAAATTGCTCCCGGTGCGGCTCAAGTTGATGCCAATTTGACCGTGGGTGCCTCCCTGAAGGGAAAACAACATGGACACGAAGTAGATTTTGACGGGAATACCCGGTATCGCGTAGGCGGTATGGTGGGTATTGCCGATAATCTGGGCCTGGAATACATGTACGCCGCTCACGAAGGCGACGACGATGCGTCCGTCCAATCCCATCAGATCAACTTGGTGTACCAGTTCAACCCCTATCTGTATGGTTACGGGGGTTATGCCCGGAACCGGGCTAAACAACACGGCTACCATGACAGCACCAGCGGCTATCAGGTAGGCGCTATTGGCCGGCTGCCCATTACGGACAAGACCACCGGCTGGGCCAGAGTGGGTACCGGTAATACCCTGACCCAATACGAAATCGGCGTAGGCTATGCCTTTGCTGACGATTGGGAAGCTAACGTTTCCTACAACGACAGCAAGTACAAAGATTTCGACGGCGACATCGATGCCAAGACCCATGGGGTGAACATCGGCGTATCCTACAAGTTCTAAGAAAAAGCAAAAGAAAAAAGGCTGTAAAAAAATAGCGAAGAGCGAAAAGTGAAGAGCGAAGAGGCGCCTGCGGCGGGCAAGGAAGTCAGCCATGCTGACAATAAAAAGGAGCTGTGAAAATCATTTTTTCACAGCTCCTTTTTATTGTAATTTTTATCATCCACCGCATAGCCCTGTCCGCCCTTTTCAAGGGCGGGGGACCGGCGTAGCCGGTGGTGGGTTCGGTGGTAGTCTTTTCGCT
>OMUE01000154.1 GCA_900314165.1 uncultured Acidaminococcus sp. | reverse complement strand
AATGTTCGGCAAGGAAATGGATAACCCGGACCAGCGGATCAGTGAAGACGTAAACTTGTTTGTGACGAAGACTCTGAGCTTCTTTATCGGCATCGTAAAAGCCCTGTGCACGCTGATTTCTTTTGTGGTCATCCTGTGGCAATTATCCGGGCCGTTTTCCTTTGAAGTTTTCGGACACACGTTCCACATCAGCGGCTACATGGTCTGGGTGGCTGTGGCCTATGCCACATTAGGTACCTATGTGACCCATAGAGTAGGGCACAAACTGGTAGGGTTGAACTTCCTGCAGCAGCGTCGCGAAGCCGATTTCCGGTTCAGCATGATGCGGATGCGGGAAAATGCGGAAAGCGTAGCCTTTTATCATGGGGAAGCCCAGGAAGGCATGGTCTTTAAAAAGCGCTTTGCACTGCTGCTGGAAAACTTCTGGAAGATCGTCCAGAAACAGAAACAGCTGGTGTGGCTGAATTCCGGGTACTCCCAGATTGCCATCATCTTTCCCTTTGTGGTGGCCATTCCCCGCTTCCTGCGCCGGGAACTGACCTTAGGGGGCCTGATGCAGGTGGCCACGGCCTTTGGGCGGGTTCAGGATTCCCTGTCCTACTTTGTAGATATGTATGCGTCCCTGGCGGAATGGCAGGCCGTGGTAGATCGGTTGACGGGCTTTGAAGAAGACATGGCCCTGGTCCGGGATGCCGGTGCCCAAAGCCATCTGGAGCGGAGCGTCGGCACAGAAAATACAATCACTATCCAAAACCTGGAAGTAGACCTGCCCAACGGGCAGCCCATCCTGAAGCCCATGGACCTGACGCTGGCACCGGGCAAGAACGTGCTCATCAAAGGCGTCAGCGGCAGCGGAAAAAGTACGCTCTTGCGCAGCCTGGCCGGCATCTGGCCTTTTACGAAAGGCAAAGTGGCCATGCCTTCTGATGAACAACTTATGTTCATTCCCCAGAGGCCGTATCTGCCCTTGGGCACCCTGCGGGATGCGCTGCTGTATCCGAGCCATGGGGGCCACACCGATGAAGAACTGAACGAATGTATGACCTTGTGCCGCATCGGCTACCTGGCCGGCCATCTGGACGAGGAAGGGGACTGGTCCCATGTGTTCTCCGTAGGAGAACAGCAGAGGCTGGCCTTTGCCAGAGCTTTGCTGCATAAGCCGAAATGGTTGTTTATGGATGAATCCACGTCCGCCCTGGATGAAGAGACGGAGGCTGCTATGTACACGCTGCTGGCAGAACGCCTGCCTGACACTACACTGGTCAGCGTAGGCCACAGAAGTACGCTTGTCCGTTTTCATGAACAAATCCTCATGCTCTATAAAGACACTCATGAGGCTGTACTGGAAACTCACTAGATAAACACTTTAATCACCAAAATTCACGGGAAGAAACGAAAGGGGTAACGCAAAAATGAGTATGGAATTGTTGAACAGTATCGACAGCTTTGTGTGGGGACCACCGCTTCTGGTACTGCTGGTTGGCACAGGGATATTCCTGAGCTTCAGATTGGGCTTTCTACAGGTTTTCAAACTGCCCAGATCTTTAAAACTGATCTTTACGGCAGAGAACCAGGGCGAAGGGGACATTGACTCCTTCAAGGCTCTGTGTACGGCACTGGCAGCTACGGTAGGTACTGGCAATATTGTCGGGGTTGCTACAGCTGTAAAAGCCGGCGGTCCCGGGGCTATCTTCTGGATGTGGATTGCCGCGTTCTTCGGCATGGCTACGAAATATGCGGAAGGCTGCTTGGCTGTAAAATATCGTACGGTGGACGACAAGGGCCAGATTTCCGGCGGTCCTATGTATTACATTGAAAACGGCATGGGGAAGAAATACAGACCTTTGGCTGTGCTGTTTGCTTTCTTCGGGGTATTGGTTGCTTACTTCGGCATCGGGACTTTTGCCCAGGTCAACTCCATTGTGCAGATTACCCAACTGAACGCAGGTATTCCTGTTACAGCAACGGCTGTGGTGCTGACCATCCTGGTGGCTGCTGTGACCCTGGGTGGCCTGCAGAGCATTGCTAAGACTGCTTCCAAGATTGTGCCGGCTATGGCCGTCATCTACATGCTGTCCACGCTGGGCTTCCTGTTCATCTTTGCGGATAAGGTACCGGGCGCTGTAGCAGAAATCTTCCACGACGCCTTTACTCCTACGGCAGCTGCCGGCGGCTTTTTGGGTGCCAGCGTCCTGCTTGCTATGCGGAGCGGCGTAGCCCGCGGCGTCTTCTCCAACGAATCCGGCTTGGGCAGCGCGCCTATCGTAGCGGCAGCTGCTAAGACGAAATGGGCTGCGGAACAGGGCTTGGTGTCCATGACCGGTACGTTCATCGATACCATCATCATCTGCACCATGACCGGTCTGGTGTGCGTCATCAGCGGTCTGTGGAAATCCGACCTGAACGGCGCTGCCCTGACGAACGCGGCGTTCCTGCAGGCTTATCCGTCCGTAGGGGGCTACGTCCTCATGGTAGGGCTGGTACTGTTTGCCTTCACCACGATCCTGGGCTGGAACTACTATGGCGAACGGTGTGTGGAATATTTGGTAGGTACCAAGGGCATCATGCCTTACCGCATTGGCTTCATCATCCTGGTAGGCTGCGGCGCTTTCTTGAAGCTGGAAGCCATCTGGGTGCTGGCCGATATCGTAAACGGCCTCATGGCCATCCCGAACCTGATCGCCCTGCTGAGCCTCAGCGGCGTAGTGGTAGCCGAAACGAAGCTCTACATGGACCATGTGAAACAACAGAATAAAGCGTAATAAAAACAGGAATCCGCATAGTTTGCGGGTTCCTATTTTTATTAGTTGCTAGTATAGAAAATCGCAATTAACTTTCACATTCCACACCGTAGGGGTTTTCCAGAGGGGCTGCAGGCCCCGGCGGCAAACCCGCATCCAGGCTATTCAACATTTTTAACGGGCGCACCGCCGCTACGCTCTGGGGCGCCCCTACGGGTTAGTGCAAACAGAAAGTTAATTATAATTTCCTATACTTGTGGCTGGTGGCTAGCAACTAATCCCTAATCCCTAATCCCTAATCCCTAATCCCTAATCCCTAATCCCTAATCCCAATCTTTCTCAAGGATTTGTTTGGAAAAATTGTCATTCTGAGAAGAAAATAGTATAATGTTCCTACAGAAAATGTGGAAGTATACAAAAAGTCAGATAAGAGAGGCCAGGAGGCCCCTTTTATTGTCTTAGAACCAGGAGGCTCTATGCAGGATGTAATTGTAGGCAGGAATGCGGTAAGAGAAGCGCTGCGCAGCCAGCATCCGGTAAATAAAGTCATTGTCCAGGAAGGACTTCATGGGGGGAGTCTGGGAGAAATCCTGGATCTGGCAGCCCGGCTGCATATTCCCGTCCAGAAAGTACCGAAAGATGTGCTGGATAAATTGGCGGAGGGAGTGCGCCATCAGGGCGTAGCGGCTCAAAAGGCTTCTGTAGCCTTTGCAGACCTGAATCTGGTGCTGGAAAAAGCCTGCCAGCAGGAACAGGCTCCGTTACTGCTGCTTTTGGATGAGCTGCAGGATCCCCAGAACGTGGGAGCTCTCATCCGGACCGCCAATGCAGCTGGCGTAACCGCTGTGCTTATGCCCAGCCGGCGCAGCTGTCCCCTGAACGCAGCTGTAGCCAAAGTATCGGCCGGTGCCGTAGAATATGTTCCGGTGGTCCAGATTGGAAATATCGTCCAAACCATGAAGGACCTGAAGCAACAGGGCTTTTGGATTGTGGGAGCCGATATGGACGGCTCGGACCTTTATTTTGATGCCAAACTGACTGGGCCCATGGTGCTGGTAGTTGGGGCGGAAGGCAAGGGACTAGGGCGCCTTGTGAAAGAAAACTGTGACTTCATCGTGCGCATCCCTATGTTGGGGCAGGTTTCTTCCCTGAATGCGTCCGTCGCCGGAGCTATCCTGCTGTACGATATCGTCCGGCAGCGGCTGCTGGAACAGCGTCATAAATGAAACCGCACAATAGAGAGGATTGCTATGAGTGAGGCAAAAGAAAAAACAGAAACACAGAATCCTTTTGAGAAACTGACGGATGAGCAGCTGATCCAGATTTACCGTGACGGGGACGTGAAAGCACAAAACTATCTGCTGGATAAGTACAAAGGCTTTGTGAAGATAAAGGCTAACAAGTATTTTTTGGTAGGGGCGGATAAGGAGGACATGGCTCAGGAAGGCATGATCGGCCTTTTCAAGGCTATCCGGGATTACCGGCCGGATAAGCAGGCGTCCTTCAAGCGCTTTGCGGAGCTCTGTGTGGAAAGACAGATCATTTCTTTCCTGAAAAGCTCCAACCGGCAGAAACACAGACCATTGAATTCCAGCGAGTCCCTGGACGGTCCTGTAGCGACTTCTGATGAGGGCAGCGAACGTCCCATGCTGGAAGTAATCCGGGATTGCCAGGGTGTGGAACCGGAAAACCTGCTGGTGGACCAGGAAGAGTTTTCTATGATTGAGAAAAATGTGCGGAGCTTGCTTAGCCCTTTTGAACGGGAAGTCTTGTGCGCTTATCTGGAAAGCAAATCCTATCAGGATATCTCTAAAGAAATGGGCAGAAGCACAAAGTCCGTGGACAATGCCCTTCAGCGGGTGAAACGGAAACTGGAAAAGTTTCTGGCCACGAATCAACAGGAAGTGGATGTGCAGACGTTGAACCGGGGACTTTTGCTAATGGTTGCCAAAATGCGTCTGGAACAAGAGCAGGAAACAGGACAGATTGATAGAATTGAAACAATCCCACAAAAAGCTGGGAAGAAAGCAAAGAAAATAAGTTCTTTTGCAGGAATTTTCAGAACAGCTGACGAATAAAATCTATATCTAAAGGACGAAAAAATAGTTAGCCATAGTATAAAGGGAGGGCGATACACATGAGTCAAATGGAAGAATTTGTCAATCAGGTAGCAGCAGTCGCAAACAAGGAGGAAAAAGTCCTCGTCGTAACTGGGAAACCCGGCAGCGGGAAATCCAAACTGATGCGGGAAGCTGCTGAAGAAAAAGGGTGGGATTATATTGATGCCCGTCTGCTCATTACGGAGGATTTTTTGAAGCTGCTGCCCGGTGAAAGAAAGGCGAAAGCTCCTGAAATGCTGACGGCCGAACTGGCTGGCCATCGGGGCGATGTAGTGATGCTGGACAGAGTACAGACCCTGTTCATCCCTGTATTCAATATCGATCCGAAAGCAGTCATTGATGCGTTAGGCAAAGCATACACCGTAGTAATCGTATGGCCAGGCTATTTGGAAGACGGTATCCTGTGCTACGACAAGTTTGATGGCACGGAATCCATCCGTATTGCAGCCGGCGATTACACGGTTTGGAATGTAGAATAAGAAGGTGGCGGCCATGGCAGTAAAAAGAGGAACATTGGCTGTGCTTACAGGCGGCGGTGACTGCCCTGGCTTAAATGCAGTAATCCGTGCCGTAGTGAAGACAGCTACCCATAATGGGTATGATATTTACGGTGTTGCCAATGGGTTTCACGGCCTGATTACCGGCGATATGAAACTCATGACGGCAAAGGATGTATCCGGCATCCTGCCTCGCGGTGGTACGGTACTGGGGACTACGAACCGGGATAATCCTTTTAAATATGCCGTTGGGGAAGATGCCCAGGGCAATATGATTTATGAGGACAAACGGGACGATATCGTTAAAAACCTGAAGGAACATAAGGTGGACTGCCTGATTGTCATCGGCGGCGATGGCAGCCTGAATATTGCTAACGATCTGCATCGGTTCTGCGGTGTAAATGTGGTAGGCGTACCTAAGACCATTGATAACGATCTGCCCTGCACGGAACGGACTTTCGGCTTCGATACAGCGATGTCCGTAGCAACGGAAGCTTTGGACCGGCTCCATACGACGGCAGAATCCCACCACCGGGTTATGGTGCTGGAAGTTATGGGACGGTATGCAGGCTGGATTGCCCTTCATTCCGGTATAGCCGGAGGGGCAGATGTCATCCTGATTCCGGAAATTCCCTACCATATGGATGCAGTCCTGGCGAAGATCAAGGCCCGCCAGGAACAGGGCAAGAAATTCAGCATCATTACAGTTGCGGAAGGTGCTAAGCCGGAAGGCGGGGAAATCACGGTGGCCCGTCTCGTAAAGAACAGCTTTGAACAGATCCGCCTGGGCGGTGTAGGGGAAAAGCTGGCACGGGAAATCGAAGACAGGACGGGCATAGAATCTCGTTGTACCGTTCTGGGCTATCTGCAGCGGGGCGGTTCTCCTACGGCTTATGACAGAGTCCTGTCCACTCGTTATGGTGCGGCTGCTGTAGAAGCCTGCATGGATGGGGAATTCAACGTCATGGTAGCTTTGCAGGCTAACCAGATTATCCGGGTACCTATTGCAGAAGCTGCTTCTGAAGCTCACAAGGTACCGGTGGATTCCGATATCATCCGTACGGCCCGGAATGTAGGTATTTCCTTCGGAGACGAAATATAAAATTAAACAACCTTTAAAGAGAAGATGAACTTTTTGCCGAAAAGGGTAAAATTTCCTCATCTTCTCTTTTTTTTTGCTGAAAGATACCTTATAATGTCAAAGCATGGAAAGATAACCGTATGCTATAAAGGAGTGAATAGAGTTGAGTGAAAATCTGATTGCAGTTGTGCTGGGCATTGTAGAAGGGCTCACAGAATTTATCCCCGTATCTTCCACAGGCCATATGATCATTGTAGGCCATATGATCGGATTCCAGGGTAATCTGGCTAAAATCTTTGATATCGTCATTCAGTTAGGGGCAATCCTGGCCGTCCTGGTCCTATATAAAGAACGTTTCCTGCGCTTCTTTACAAAAGAAGGCTGGCAGCTGGGCAATGGGCTCACGGGCTACCACGTAGCGGCCGGCTGTGTGCCTACCATGCTGTTCGCTCTGCTCATCCATTCCTTTATTAAGAAATACCTGTTTTCGCCGGCAACGGTGGCGGTAGGCCTGATTTTGGGGGCCTTCCTCATGATGTATGCGGAACACCATATCAAAGGCCATGAACAGGAACTTGTCCAGGACGTGGACCATATTTCTATCCGGCAGTGCTTCTATATCGGCTTCTTCCAATTTCTGTCCCTGTGGCCCGGTTTCTCCCGCAGCGGCTCTACTATGGGTGGTGCCCTGCTGGTAGGCGTGAACCGGAAAGCCGGAGCGGATTTTACCTTTATTATGGCGCTGCCCATCATGGTGGCAGCCTGCCTGTATGAGCTGTTGAAAAACATGGCCTCCCTGACGAGTGGGGAACTGCAGGTACTGGCTATTGGTTTTGTCATTGCCTTTATCGTAGGCTACTTGTCCATCGTCTGGTTCATGAAGTTCCTGCAACGGTCCACCCTGACGGCCTTCGGCATCTATCGGCTGATCCTGGCGGTATTTACGGTGGGGTACTTCTACCTGTAAGAAGCGAAAAGTGAAAAGTGAAAAGCGAAGAGACGCCTGCGGCGGGCGAGGAAAAATTGTTCCATTTTTTATAAAAAACCTGTTGACAACATCCAATCTTTTCTGTATAATTCATTTTGTTACGAACGAACGCGCTGGCATAGCTCAAATGGTAGAGCAACTGACTTGTAATCAGTAGGTTGAGGGTTCAATTCCTTTTGCCAGC
>OMUE01000177.1 GCA_900314165.1 uncultured Acidaminococcus sp. | reverse complement strand
TCCAAAACCTGGGGTTTCGGGTTTGGGCAGTGTCCAGAGTTCAGGGTACAGTTTAGTGCAGAGCACACTGACGTCTAACGTCTGACGTCTGACGTCTCCACTCCAGCTCCCTCCGGCATCTTCTCCACATACACACTCGTACTGGGGTAAGCACAGGACGTACCGGCATCGGCCACAATCTGCAGCAGAGCCAGGTTCAGACGTTCTTTGACTTTCATGTAGTCGTGGTAGCCCGTCTGCTTTGTGAAGCAGTAGATCTTGATGTCCAGGCTGCTGGCGTTCAGGTCGGAAAAGGCTACGGTTGTGCCATCATCGAAGATGTCCGGATCCTTATGGAGATAGTCTTTAATCGCCTGGACCAGCTGCTTCATCTGTTCTGAGGTGGTATCGTAGGTGACACCCAGGGTCATGTCGATGCGGCGGCGATCCCGGTTTGTGAAATTTTGGATGGGCGTGCTGATGATGAGGGAGTTGGGAATGTACACCAAAGCTTTACCGAAGGTCCGTACGTTGGTGCTGCGGAAAGAAATGGATTCTACCACGCCCTCAATGTTATTGCAGATAATCCAGTCACCTACATGGAAGGGCTGGTCCATGAGGATGACCAGGCAGGCGAAGATGTTGGCCAGGGAGTCCTTGGCTGCCAGGGATACGGCCAAGCCGCCGATGGACAAGCCGGCGATGAAGCCGCTGATGTTGAAGCCCCAGGTACTCAGTACCGTGGCTACGGCGAAAAACAGGATCAGGAAATGGAAGAACGAGGACATGATACCTGCAATAGCAGGATCCATCCGCTTTCCGTCCTTGTTGAACACGTGATCGAACACATAGCTGGTACTGGTGCTGCAGTTGTACACGATCCAGTAGAAGGCAATGGCCAGGGCAGAATAATACGTATGCTGGATAAAAGGCAGGTCCGCAAAACGGCTCCAGGGGGAGTAGTTCAGGGCGGAATACAGCCCCGAGGCTGCAATGACCAGACGACCTGGTTTGTACACCGCAGAAGCAATGCCTTCGTCCGCATTGAGGGGCAGCTTGTCCAGAATGAAGCGGATGACCTCGATGCTGACACCCCGGAACGCAATATAGACAAAGATGGTGACGCCTAAAATAATCAGAGAAGGGACCCAGCGCAGGAATTCCTCATATAATTCCATAGTAATCTCCTTTTGTAAGCTGTTAAAGCTAAATCGTAGGGGCGCCCCAGAGTGTAGCGGCGGTGCGCCCGCATTAAAAATTAATTAGGAATGGATTTATTGTAGCATTCCTATTACATCTAACGCAAGGTATACAAGATTTTACAATATGGAAGTGGCTCCGCCAGGCCCCCTCGCCAGCTACGCTGGCCCTCTCCCCCTGCAGGGGCGACTGTCCTCAGGACGGGCGGAGCCTTGTCATCCCCGTAGGGGAGGGGAACCATCCGTAGGATGGTGGTGGGGCAGTGTAGAGCACCACTAACGTCTCCGCTTATGCTATAATGAGAATAGCAAGAATACTCACACTAAGGAGGAATCCTCATGTCATTACGTACAGACGCAGAATTCATCATGCAGCAGGCCATTGCCGCGTCCCTGCCCGATGCAGCAGTCAAAAAAGCACTGGAACATAAACAATTCGGTAACGGCAAAGTGGTACTGGTGGCCATGGGCAAAGCAGCCTGGCAGATGGCCAAGACGGCTCAGGAAATCCTGCAGGATCGCATTGCCGACGGCATCGTCATTACGAAATATAACTACGCCAAAGGCCCCATCGGGAACTTGAAAATCCGGGAAGCCGGCCACCCGGTGCCGGACGAAAACTCCCTGCAGGCTACCCGGGAAGCCATAGATCTGGTCAGCGGTTTGTCCGCCCAGGATACAGTGCTGTTCCTGATCAGCGGCGGCGGCTCTGCCCTGTTTGAAAAGCCCCTCATTACCCTGGAAGAACTGCAGGACGTGACCAATGCCCTGCTGGCCAGTGGTGCGGATATCGTGGCTATGAACACCGTGCGCAAACGGCTCAGCGCTGTGAAAGGCGGCAAGTTTGCCGAACTGTGCGCCCCGGCCAAAGTCTATGCCATCGTCCTCAGCGACATCATCGGGGATCCTCTGGACATGATTGCTTCCGGTCCTGCTTATCCGGATTCCAGTACCTGTACGGACGCAGCCCGGGTCGTGGCCCAATATGGCCTGAAGCTCCCGGCAGCGGCGGCTGAAGCCCTGAAGCAGGAAACGCCCAAGAAGCTGGACAATGTGGAAACCGTCATTACGGGCAGCGTAACGGAACTGGCTGCAGCCGGCAAAAAAGCGGCGGAAGAATTGGGCTATAAGACCCTCATCCTGACCACCAGCCTGGATTGCCAGGCTAAAGAAGCTGGTAATTTCCTGGCTGCCATTGGCCGGCAGTATGCAGGTAAAGGAGAAAAACTGGCCGTCCTGGCTGGCGGAGAAACCGTCGTACATCTCCATGGCAAGGGCAAAGGCGGGCGGAACCAGGAAATGGCATTGGCAGCCGCCCAGGGCATTGCAGGACTGGACGGCACAGCCGTATTTTCCTTTGGCAGTGATGGCAGCGATGGACCTACGGATGCTGCCGGCGGCTACGTAGACTATACCACGAAGGCCGAACTGGCCAAGCAGGGCATCTCGATTCCCGCCGTGCTGGCCGACAATGACGCTTATCATGCCCTGGAAAAAGTGGACGGCCTCCTGAAGACCGGAGCTACCGGTACCAACGTGAATGATCTGAGCGTGCTGCTGGTGGACAAGTAAAAGCGAAGAGCGAAGAGTGAAGAGCGAAGAGGCGCCTGCGGCGGGCAAGGTAGTCAGCAAAGCTGACAAGTAAAATTGAAGAGCGAAAAGGGTGCGCGGCACTGGCCCCTCGCCATTGCTTGGCAAAGGGCGCTGCCCAGCCCCACCACCATCTGCCTTGAACAAATGCTGTTTGATGCAGATGGTCCTCCTCCCCTACGGGGATGACAATAACCCTACGGGGGCGACAGCCCGCTGGGCGGAGCCCTGTCATCCCCGCAGGGGAGGGGAACCGTGCGTAGCACGGTGGTGGGGCCGTCCAGCGGACCACTAGCCTCTAACGTCTAATATCTCATCCAAGCCCGTAGGGGCGGCACAAGACTTTTGCGTAGCAAAATGTCGCCAGTGCCGCCCTTTTTAATTTCATTTATTCATTAGCTCAATACACTTTATTAAAATTTTTAATACTTAATTGCCAAATGTGACAAACAAGTGTACAATGAAGAAGTATTTAATTAACACTTAAGGGAGTGGAAATTACGAATAACGAAGATTTGAAAAAGAAAGCATTTGCAGAGATTGATGCAGCTGCAGGGGAAGTACAAGCCTACGCGGCTTCCGTAGCCTCTGAACCGGAATACGGATTTAAGGAACGTAAGACCTCCGCTAAACTTCAGGCTCAATTTGACAAACTGGGAATTCCCTATAGAGCCGGAATGGCTCTGACAGCTGTGAAGGGCGTGCTGAAAGGCGGCAAGCCCGGACCCACCATCGCCATCCTGGGCGAACTGGACGCTATCGGCTGCCCGGATCATCCGAAAGCTGACCCTGATACGGGTGCGGCTCACGCCTGCGGCCATCACATGCAGCAATCTGCCATGCTGGCAGCGGCCTACGGCCTGTCCAGAAGCGGCGTCATGAAGGAACTGGCTGGCAATGTGGTATTCTTCGGCGTACCTGCAGAAGAATACATCCAGATTGCCTACCGCAAGAAGCTGGTCAAGGAAGGCAAGCTGCATTTCCTGTCCGGCAAAGGGGAACTGATCTACGAAGGCGAATTCGATGATATCGATATGGCCATGCAGATCCATTCTCAGAAAAAGTGTCCTGAACCTACCGTGGGTATCGGCACCAGCAGTAACGGCTTCATCGGCAAGACCATCCAGTATGTGGGCAAGACGGCCCATGCTGCCGATGCTCCGGAAGAAGGCATTAACGCCCTGAATGCTGCGATGCTGGGTCTCATGGGTATCAATTCCCTGAGGGAAACCTTCCGGGATCAGGATACGGTCCGGGTTCATCCCATCATTACAAAAGGTGGGGACCTGGTGAACAACGTACCTGACGATGTGCGCATTGAAACCTACGTCCGGGCGAAGACCATGGACGCCATCGACAAGACAAACGCCAAAGTAGACGCAGCCCTGCGGGCTGGCGGTATGGCCATCGGTGCCAAGGTAAATATCGACACTATGCCGGGCATGCTGCCCCTCATCTGCAATCCCACGTTAAACGATCTATTTGTAGCTAACGCTAAAGAAGCCTATCCCCCTGTGAAGGTGATTGATACGGGCCATTTCAGTGCTTCTACGGACATGGGGGACGTATCCCACCTGATGCCGGCCATCCACCCCTATATCGGTGGTACGGACGGCCTGCTGCACGGACCGGACTTTAAAGTCGTGGACTTCAAAGCTGCAGCTCTGCTGCCGGGCAAAGCCTTTGCAGGCATGGTCATCGACCTTTTGAGCGATGATGCAGCCAAAGCGAAAGCCCTGCTCAAAGATTACAAACCGGCTATGACGAAAGACGAATACATAGCAAAATTGGATGGCTATTTCAGCCAGGAGGAACCGGATCATGAAGAACATTAAATTGCACGTCGTTGTGCTCATCCTGATCGCTGTGGCCGAATTCATCGGCGCTAAAAGCTTCAAGGTGGGCCCCGGCACCATCGTACTGGTACCCATGCTGTACGCTCTGATTATGGGTATGCTGACCACCCCGAGATTTTTGAACATTATGAAGAAGAAAGACATGGAAGATGCCAGTGCCCTGATTGGCCTGACCCTGATGCTGCTAATGGCCCGCTATGGGACCCTGGTAGGACCTACGCTGCCGAAGATCATCAAGGCTGGCCCTGCCCTGATTATGCAGGAATTTGGTAACTTAGGGACTGTATTCCTGGGCGTACCACTGGCTGTACTCTTTGGCCTGAAACGGGAAACCATCGGTGCTGCTCACTCCATCGCCCGTGAACCGAACGTAGCCCTCATCGGCGAACGGTTCGGCCTGGACTCTGCAGAAGGCCGCGGCGTTATGAGCGTGTATATTTCCGGTACTGTATTTGGCACTATTTTCTTCGGCCTCATGGCTTCCGTGTGCGCAGCTATGGGCATCTTCCATCCCCTGGCTCTGGCCATGGCTTCCGGCGTAGGTTCCGCTTCTATGATGAGTGCTTCCGTAGGCTCCCTGAGCGCCATGTATCCTGAAATGGCCGATCAGATTGCTGCCTTCGGCGCAGCCAGCAACATGCTGTCCGGCCTGGACGGCCTGTACATGGCTATCTGGCTGGCTCTGCCCCTGTCCGAATGGCTGTACAAGAGATGCTACAAGATTAAATACGGCCAGGATCCTGTAGAGGAGGTAACGAAATGAAAAAGTGGAGTATAGTGGAAACGATTGCGTTCCTTGTCATTTTAAGCGTTCTGTCCTTGGTGGCAAACAGCATTCCCGGTAAAGTCGGCCCTCTGGAAGCGATTCCCGGTATGGTCATCCTGATCGTGATTACCGTTGCCGGTATCCTGATGGCAGAATATCTGCCCGGCCATATTCCGGCTGCTGCCTATGTAACGACCCTGGGCTGCATCCTGACCATTCCCGGCTTCCCCGGATCTGAAATCATCAACCTGTACGTAAAGAAAGTCGGATTCCTGGCTCTCTGCACGCCTATCCTGGCTTACTCCGGCGTGTCCATCGGTAAAGATCTGGACGCTTTCAAACAAACGGGCTGGCGTATCGTCATCCTGAGTTGCGTCATCTTCATCGGCACCTACATTGGTTCCGCCGTCATCGCCCAGCTGATCCTGAAAGGCATGGGGCAGATCTAAGCCTGACAACAGACGGACGATAATTCTCGGCCCGACGGACGACGGCCGATTGATTGTGATGGATGATTGTCAGTTCTGCTTGTCATAACGTTTATAAGAATTAAAAAATCCACCTGTACATTGTACGGGTGGATTTTTTATGTTCTGTTTTTTCGACAAGCAACGGATAAATCTCTTTAACCTGATTAATCGTCCGTCGTCCGTCGTAAAGGCCCCGGCGAATTCAATTCACCGGGGCCGAGCGTCCGTCTGTATATAAGAATTATTTCTTCTTATTCTTCTTCACTTCATCCAGGTATTCGCCGATAATGCGGACGGCGCAGTAGTCGCCGCACATGGAGCAATATTCGTCCGTGCTCTTGTTCTTGGCTTCCCGGTAAGCTTTGGCTTTTACGGGGTCAATAGCCAGGCGGATCTGTTCGTTCCAGTCCAGCTTCTTGCGGGCTCTGGCCATAGCCAGATCATGAGCTACGGCAGAGGGGATGCCTTTGGCCACGTCGGCAGCATGACCGGCGATCTTCGTAGCCACAACGCCTTCACGGACATCGTTGATGTCGGGCAGGCCCAGGTGTTCAGCAGGCGTTACGTAGCACAGGAAGTCGGCACCGGATACAGCGGCCAGGGTACCGCCGATAGCGGATGTAATGTGGTCGTAGCCGGGGGCAATATCCGTAACCAGGGGTCCCAGTACGTAGAAGGGAGCACCGTGGCACAGTCTCTTTTCCAGCTGCATGTTGGCGGCAATCTGGTTGTACGGTACGTGGCCGGGGCCTTCTACCATGACCTGTACGCCTCTGTCCCAAGCCCGTTGGGTCAGGGTGCCCAGGTTCAGCAGTTCCTGGATCTGGCTGCGGTCCGTAGCGTCGGCCAGGCAGCCGGGGCGCAGGCCATCGCCCAAGGATACGGTCACATCGTATTTGGCGCAGATGTCCAGGATGTCATCGAAGAATTCGTTGAAGGGGTTTTCTTTGCCGTTAGCCAGCATCCAGCCAGAAATGAAGGAGCCGCCCCGGGATACGATGTCCATTTCCCGGCCTTCATAAATCAGGGTTTCCAGGATCTGGCGGGTGATGCCGCAGTGCATGGTCATAAAGTCAGCACCATCTTTGGCCTGTTTTTCAATGACTTCGAAGATATCGTCCTTGGTCATGTCCGTAACTTTGCCGTGAGCCTTGATGGCATGGACGGTAGCCTGGTAAATAGGCACAGTGCCGACCATAACGGTAGAGTGTTCCAGGATGGCACGGCGGGAAGCGTCGATATTGTTGCCGGTGGACAGGTCCATGACGGCATCGGCACCGGCGTCGATGGCAGCCTTTAATTTATCCAGTTCAGGAGCGGGATCAGGATAGGCAGAAGACGTACCGATGTTGGCGTTGACCTTCGTGGTCAGGCCTTCACCAACGCCCCGGGCAACCAGGTTCTTGTGGTTGATGTTGGCACAGATGGCGATGGTGCCTCTGGCTACCCGTTCCCGGATGACTTCCGGTTCCAGGCCTTCCTGGCGGGCAACTTCTGCCATCTGGTCCGTAATCTTGCCTTTTAATGCCGCTTGTCTTTGAGTTTCCATAAATATCCTCCTTATACTGCAAAAAGGGCCGCTTCCCTGGTGGAAAGCGGCCGTAGGTTCTACAGCATCACTTTCCTACACTGGTATTGTCCAACAGGTTCGAGGGTCGACCAATAGGTCTCTCAGCCATAGCGCCCCTAGTGATATAGAAACAATAACAAAAATGGGAGAGTTTTGCAACCATTATTAGAGTGAAAAGAGAAAAGAGAACAGAGAACAGTGAAAAGTGAAAAGCGAAGAGCGAAGAGCGAAGAGGAGTGCGCTGCACGGCCCCACCACCATTGCGTTAGCAATGGCGAGGGGGCAGTGCAGCGCACTTCTAGCCCAGTATAGAAAACCTTAATTAACTTTCACTTATAACTCAAAACGTACACCAAATTCCGATACGACTCCGTAGGGGCTTATCGTAAGATAAGCCCACTAAAGCTACTCAATAAAGGATTTCTTGGTGGGCGCATCTCACGATGCGCCCCTACGGTTTCTAATTTAAGTGTAAGTGTTCAATATTAAAGTTATTTATGGTTTGTCGTACTAGCCCACTAGCAACTAAATTGCTGTAACACAAATTGTACAAAAAATACAAATAGTACGGCTTTTTGACACTTTCCAAATATCTATCAAATTGTGTGTAAATCAGAAAAAATTTATTTGTAGTTCTGTTCATTTTGGTATATACTTATAAGCGACTAGGGGGACTATGGAAGTCTTTTGGTCGTAGTCATTTTCTCTTAGAAAGAGGGGCTTGAACAAATGAAAAAATTTAAGACAATGGATGGTAACACCGCGGCTGCGTATACTTCTTACGCTTTCACGGAAGTTGCAGCGATCTACCCGATCACTCCGTCTTCTCCTATGGCGGAACACAGTGATGAATGGGCTTCTCATGGCAAGAAGAACATTTTTGGTCGCCCGGTACAGATTATGGAAATGCAATCTGAAGCAGGTGCTTCCGGTGCTGTGCACGGTTCCCTGGCTTCTGGCGCACTGACCACTACCTATACCGCATCTCAGGGTTTACTGCTGATGATCCCGAACATGTACAAAATCGCTGGCGAACTGCTGCCCGCAGTATTCGATGTAGCAGCCAGAGCTCTGGCTACCAGCTCCCTGAACATTTTCGGTGACCACAGTGACGTTATGGCTACCCGTCAAACCGGGTTTGCAATGCTGGCAGAAAGCGGCGTTCAGGAAGTCATGGACCTGACTGCTGTTGCTCACCTGTCCGCAATCAAAGGCCATGTACCTTTTG
>OMUE01000136.1 GCA_900314165.1 uncultured Acidaminococcus sp. | reverse complement strand
TGACGAAAGAAGAAGGCGGCCGTCATACTCCGTTCTTCAACGGCTATCGTCCTCAATTCTACTTCAGAACTACGGACGTAACCGGCGTAGCAAAGCTGCCTGAAGGTACCGAAATGGTAATGCCTGGTGATAACGTTGTAATGGACGTAGAACTGATCACCCCGATTGCTATTGAAGCTGGTCTGCGTTTCGCTATCCGCGAAGGCGGCCATACCGTAGGTGCTGGTGTTGTTACCGAAATCGAAGGCTAATCGCTGGAGAAGGCAATAGGCTCGTTTGACAGCAAAACTGAGGCCGACAGAAATCGGCCTCAGTTTTTTGTTGACATCCGGGCTTAACTATGATAGTCTTTATAAGCGGCTTTTTCGAATGTGGTTCAAAGTGTTTATGTAAGTGAGGTGTTAAGAAATGGCAGCTGGTAACCGTGTAGGGATTACCCTGGCTTGCACTGAATGCAAACAGCGTAATTACCAAACTACTAAAAATAAGAAGAACGATACCGAACGTATCGAAATCAAAAAGTATTGCAAGTTCTGCAAAAAGCATACTATGCATAAAGAAACGAAATAAGGTGGAGCGAGACTATGGCAGCATCACAGTTCACCCCGGATATTAAAAGCTCATCTGGCGTCAGCGGCTTTCTCCGGGACGTCAAGACTGAAATGAAAAAAGTAGCCTGGCCCGCTAGACGGGAATTGGTAGGATATACCATTACGGTTATTACCTCTACATTATTCGCTGCCTTAGCAATCTGGGCTATCGACGCTATCTTATCCGTACTGTTTCGTTTAGTGATGGGAGTGCAATAAGCATGGAAGGTCAAAAGCACTGGTATGTGATCCATACGTATTCCGGTTATGAGAACAAGGTGAAGATGAACCTGGAAAGCAAGGTTCATTCCCTGGGCATGGAAGATATGATCTTCAATGTGCTGGTTCCCATGCAGAATGAAGTGGATACGAAGGATGATCAACAAAAAGTTGTAGCACGCAAAGTGTTTCCTGGCTATGTGCTGATTGAAATGATTGTAGATGATCGCACCTGGTATGCTGTACGCAATACCCCCGGTGTGACAGGCTTCGTAGGAAGCGGCACGAAACCCATTCCTTTATCTGAAAGCGAAGTAGAACGTATCCTCGGGGCGCAGGTTACGGAAGATGGGAAAAAGGTCAAAGAAGATGCACCCGAACCCGTTGTCCGCATCGCATGCCCTGTCAATTTGCATGATACCGTCCGCATCAAAGCCCCAGGCTTTAACGATATGGTTGGGACGGTAGCGGAGATTAACGACGAACAACAGAAAATCAAAGTTATGATTGAAATGTTCGGCCGCGAAACTCCCATTGAAGTCAAATTTACCCAAGTGGAAGCTATTGAATAAGTAAGGAGGTGTAAATCAAATGCCAAAGAAAGTCGTTAAGATGGTAAAACTGCAGGTTCCTGCTGGTAAGGCAACTCCGGCACCTCCCGTAGGCCCGGCCCTCGGCCAAGCTGGTATCAACATTATGGCCTTCGTTAAGGACTTCAACGAACGGACTGCTAAACAAGTCGGCCTGATTATCCCTGTGGAAATCACCGTATTTGAAGATCGTTCCTTTACGTTCATTACGAAGACTCCTCCCGCTGCTGTTCTGCTGAAAAAGGCTGCTGGTATTGAAAAAGCATCCGGCGAACCTAACAAGAAGAAAGTTGCTACGCTGAAGCGTGACAAAGTGCGGGAAATCGCAGAATCCAAGATGAAAGACCTAAACGCTGGTTCTGTTGAAGCTGCTATGCGCATGGTTGAAGGCACTGCCCGTTCTATGGGTATTGTTGTAGAAGACTAATCGTCTTACTAAAGTGGGAGGCGAAAGCCGTCTGACCACCAGGAGGAAAAAACATGAAAAAGTATGGCAAGAAATATGCTGATGCTGCCAAACTCATCGAAGCTGGCAAAGCATATTCCCCCAAAGAAGCAGTAGAACTGGTAAAACAGACTGCTGTAACGAAATTTGACAGCACTGTGGAATGTGCCGTTCGTCTGGGCGTTGATCCTAAGTACGCTGACCAACAGGTTCGCGGCGCTATGGTTCTGCCTCATGGCACTGGTAAATCCAAAAAAGTGCTGGTATTCGCCAGAGGACCTAAAGCTAAGGAAGCTGAAGCTGCCGGCGCTGACTATGTAGGTGCTGACGAATTAGTCGACAAAATCAAAGAAGGCTGGCTGGATTTCGAAGTGGTCGTAGCTACCCCCGATATGATGGGTAAAGTTGGCCGCTTAGGTAAGATCCTGGGTCCTAAAGGCTTAATGCCTAACCCCAAGGTTGGTACTGTTACCATGGATGTAACCCGTGCCGTCAACGAAATCAAAGCTGGTAAGATTCAGTACCGTACCGACAAAGCCGGTAACGTACAGACCTCTATCGGCAAAGCTTCCTTCGATGCTGACAAGCTGCTGGACAACTACATTGCTCTGATCACCACCCTGATTAAAGTAAAACCCTCCGGCGCTAAAGGCCAATACATTAAGAGCATCACCCTGTCCACCACCATGGGCCCTGGGATCTCCATCGATGTACTGAAGGCTGACAGCAACAAATAATCAAATAGAAAATGACCATCGGACCCAAGACAGCAGGCGCTAAGGCCTAACGATTCGTTCACCTGCCTAGGTCGGAGTGTTGAATACATGACCTCCGGCTGATCCGCCGAGAGGTCTTTTCATTGATTAATACCAATCTTACGCAAGGAGGTGTAAATCGATGCATGACATTAGACCCGAAAAGGCAAGCAAAGTCGCTGAATTAAAAGACTTACTGGCCAATTCCCAAGGGGTTGTTCTCGTTGACTACTGCGGCCTGACCGTTGCAGAAGACACGGAACTGAGAAGCAAGATGCGTGAAGCTGGCGTTAAGTACATGGTTGCTAAAAACACGTTCGTACGGATCGCTGCTAAAGAAGCCGGTATTGAAGGTCTGGATAGCTATCTGGAACACAACACCGCTCTGGCATTCTCTGCTGAAGACCCTGTTGCTCCCGCTAAAATCCTGAACGATTTCAGCAAGGACCATGAAAAACTGACCCTGAAGGCCGGTGTACTGAATGGCGCTGTAATCGGTGTTGACGAAGTTAAGGCTCTGGCAGAACTGCCGTCCAAAGAAGAACTGGTGGCAAAACTGCTGGGCAGCATGCAAGCTCCTATTTCCGGACTGCTCAACGTGCTGCAAGGTACCATCCGCAACTTCGTATATGTTGTGGACGCTGTCCGCGAAAAGAAGGAAAAGGAATCCGCTTAATTCCTGCTTAATTCCCAAACAGGCGAAAATAAGAGCCTGACAATTATTACTCACTTAAAAATTTGGAGGTATGTAAAATGGATAAAGATCAAATTTTGGAAGCCATTAGCAACATGACTGTACTGGAACTGGCTGACCTGGTTAAGGCTATGGAAGACAAATTCGGCGTTAGCGCTGCTGCTCCTGTAGCAGTTGCTG
>OMUE01000153.1 GCA_900314165.1 uncultured Acidaminococcus sp. | reverse complement strand
TGTTTTCTGTCAAGCGAAAATCCCCACTTTCATCATGAAAATTCCCCATCGTCATCAGGGAAATTTCCCCACTTTCAGCGAGGACATCAGGATGCGGTTCTCACAGCCGCATCCTGCCGCATGAGCGCATGCTCCATGCGGTAACTCCTTCCGTTAAACATCAACAAATGTCCATGGTGGGCCAGCCGGTCTATCATTGCTGCAGCCATCTGCTCGTCAGTAAATACACTACCCCATTGAGAAAACTCCAGATTTGTCGTAATAATGAGGCTCCTGCGTTCATAGCTGTCTGCAACAATCCGGAAAAGCAACTGGGCTCCGTCCCGGTCAAGGGGTACGTATCCCCATTCATCCAGGATCAGCAGGTCCTGCTTCTGCAGCTCATTCATCAGCTTCTCCAGTGTTCCCTGCCTGCGAGCTTCTGTCAGCTTCAGGACCAGCTCTGCCACGGAGTAGAATCGGGTCTTGAGTCCCAGTGAGCATGCCTTCATACCGGCTGCAATGGCCAGATGGGTCTTTCCGGTGCCAACCGGACCATACAGGATGAGATTCTTGCGCGCTCCCACGAATTCGCAGCTCTCAAGCTCTTTCCTGGTAAACATGGGCGGCAGCTTAATATGGTCGTACTGGTACCCCTCAAAACTCTTGTAGACAGGAAACCCTGCCCGTTTAGTCAGACGGTGACGCTTGCTTTCCTCACGGCTGGCCATTTCCTGCTTCAATACGTGGAGCAGGAATTCTTTCTGTTTGGGCGTAGCTTCTTGCAGGCAGGCTTCCAGGACACTGCGGGTCAGGAACAGCCTGTGTGCCATTTGCCGCAATTCTTCATCCAGCGAGGCCTTCATCTTAGGAGTCAATGTTGCCGCCTCCTTTCAGGAATGCATCATCATAAACAGAAAGAGACGGACCAGGAGTCGGGATGGTCGCCAGGCCGAAGCCTGTCATACGTTCTGCCAAAGCAGTCGCATTGAAGGTACTCAGATGCCCATTCCGGATGCAGGTTTCCATAGATGCGAAAGCTGTTTCAATCCCATATCGTGCCGTCAGATTCCGTAACGTCCGGATATTTTCTTTGCGGCCGGCCCGGTCCTGCTTGTCCATATAATCTCTCAGTATCTCCGGTGCCTGCTTCCGGATCCCGCTGTTCTCCCAGGCTCCCGGGGAATTCAGCAATGTGCTGAGCGTTGTGCTGTAATCGCTGCTGTCAGTCCGTTCCGGACCAAACAGGCGCTCATGGGAAGTCAGGAGGGTAGCATCGTCACGGAGGATCTCAATTTTGTCTGCATAGATGCCGACCAGCACCTTGCGTTGGCTGTTCTCCGGGCAGGTAGAGTAATAGTGTTTTCCATCCAGGCAGATTTTTCCGTATCCATCGGCCCGCAGCCATTCATAACGGCATACGGTGAACTCATGGCGCGGCAATGCGTGCATGGCCTCTTTGTCTTTTTCGAAGAGTTCAGCAATGCGGATACCCTTTTTGTAATGGAGTTCTTCTGCCTTCTGCTTATGCATGTCCAGCAGTACGTGGTTGTACTCCTCGATGCTGTTCACTTTGGGGACCGGGACGAAGAGATTGGCCCGTACATAGCCAACTTTGCGCTCCACATTGCCCTTCTCATACCCGGCATAGGGATTGCAGAAGCGGATCCGGCATCCATAGTGCGCATGGAAACGCTGGAAAAGCTCGGTTTCATGGATTTTGTCACCTACCCGGCGGCCGACACCGGTGGCGTTGTCGAATACCAGAAGAGTCGGCACACCGCCGATGTACTCGAAGATATTCTTCAGTCCCTGGCAGACACATT
Source organism: uncultured Acidaminococcus sp. (assembly GCA_900314165.1). The sequence continues at coordinate 661 of OMUE01000153.1, read as the reverse complement.
CAGCCGTCTCACCGCCAAACACCTGCACAAAGCCGTCGTTGCTGTAGGGAAAGGACACCGTCAGGTATTTCATGCGGCGGCGGAGCCCCTTCACATCAAAGTCGGCCTCCCCAAAATCGACCTGTGCCGTACCCGGTTCCCAGATCAGTTCCTGGTTGGCCTTGGCTTTCTGGCTATGGCGGATGGCCTTGACGTAGCGCTGGACTGTACTGTAGGACCCGGTGAACCCTTCCTCGAGACGCAAACGGTCATAGATCCGTTTCGCCGTGTGCTGCTGTTTATGCCAGGCGCGCTGGTCTTCTTCCAAACATTCCTGGATAAATCCTTTATAAGGATCCAGCATGGAAGGCTTGCAGTCGGGAATCGGTGGGACAGGAGAAAAATCCTCCTGTTCCAGGTATTTTCGCACAGTCTTACGATCGAGCCCCATTTTTTGGGCGATTTCAGAAATTCGGTATCCACTATTGCTCATATCTTTGATACAATTGATAGTAGGCATTTTGAGCATTTTCCTTTCCTCCTTTATTGTTGGTGAGACAAAATAAAGGATATAGGTTACGAGGAAATGATTCAAGATGCCTCGCTTTTTCTGGGGAATTTCCCATGATGAGATTGGGAATTCCTGATGATGATTTTGGGTATAATCAGCTTATCATATACA
>OMUE01000152.1 GCA_900314165.1 uncultured Acidaminococcus sp. | reverse complement strand
CCAGATTCCGGTCAAAGGCTGCCATGCGGGCATAAAAAGCTTCCAACTGCCGCCGCTCGTTTTCCGTCTTCACAGACGCGAGCAGTTCCTGCCAGAATTGGTCCAAGGTTCTGCGCACTTTGGGCCCCAGGCGGATAACCAATTCTTTGAGGACAAGCAGGATGAGCCGAACCCAGGCTACATAGTTCAGGTGCAGGAAAAACGCCACCATATTCGTGCCGAAGCCGCTGCGAACCGTGGCATCAGCAAGATCGAAGAAGCAGAGTACGGAATTGCCCACCAGCAGCATCAGGCGCAAGTCTGCATGTTTTGTGGAGGGCAGACACTCCTTCCAGGCATAGCCATTCTGATAATGGCGCCGGAAGGCCCAGAACGCCCGGATCAGCAGCTCTTCTATAAGGACGGGCACTGCCATGGCGCCGGCAAACCGGGCATCATAGCCTTCCTGGAACACCCGGGTCATGACCACAGCCAGGGACTGCCGGTCCTTATCCACCTGCAGGGAGCCGAAATCACAGAATTGGAACAGCTCCATAAAAGGCACGGGCACCCCTGTGCCCCGGAGCCCATTGCCCCGGCCGCCGCTGGAGCCTGCCACGTCGGAAGCAATGTGACCCAGCCAGTTGCAGAAACCGCAAAAGATTTTGGCAAGCACATTGCCCCCCTTGAGAGGGGATTCCTGGTCGGACGTATCGATGCGGATCAGCTGGCCATGGTCCACAAAGCTGGCCGTGTGCATGAACTGGTCCAGGATGGAAAAGAACAAACCCACAGGATCCGGGGCGTGGGACAAAGACTTAAAGTGATGGTTCTTCGTAGTCATGAAGAAACCATTACCCACATCGGCGCTATAGCGTTGGTCGTAGTTCACAGAAAAATTCCGTTCCAGGAACCCTATGGCCGAGGCCACGCTGTCTTCCTTTCCGGGTCTGGGCCGCCAGCCGGTCAGGGAGGCGAATTTTTTCACGGCCGCATCGGCTGCCTGGTCGCTGAACGTACCCAGGGCACTTTCCCCCGGTGCTCCCACGAACAGAATGTCGATGAGCCCGGCCATACCCCCGCAGAAAGCGGTTGCCAGGTAATCGTAGCGGTCGCAGGCTTCCTGTTCTTCATATTTTTGCTTCTTCATGCGACTTTTTCCCCAATCAGTTTGGAAAGGACCTCTGCGCTGTTCATGATCACAGCCAGCTGCTGCTTTTCTTCGTACGTCATTTCGCTATAATCATCGGCACCGTGATCCGCCAGGTTTTCCAGAGCTTCCAGGATGCCACCGGTCAGTTCCCTCGTAATCCGGTCATCCAGCTTCAGCACCTTCTCCCCCAGCTCTCTCAGATGCAGGGTTTCCTGTTTGATTTCCCTTGTCTTTTGTTCTGCTTTCTGGGCAATTTCCTTATTCTTCTTATTAGCCAACAGCCCGCCTCCCAGGAGAGCTGCCGCACTAAGGCCCCAGCCTACGGGACCGAACAGCTTTAAAAGAAACTGTCCCCCTGCCATACCGGCACCGCCTGCTGCCAGGGTGCCGCCACCCAGCCAGGCCAGTGCCGCATTGGTAGCTGCCGCTCCGGACAACGTTCCAATAGCGGCCCCTGTAGAAGCCGTGCCAAACGTAGTCGCCACAGCCATAGCCGCCGTCGGCCCCAGGGCCGCAATACCGGCTCCTGCCAAGGCTCCGGCTCCGGCTGTACTGCCAATATTTCCGGCTTCGTCCACTTCTTTCTGCAGGGAATCCACTTTATCATCAAAGGATTGGCGCCGGACGCGGACTTCCTGAATGGTTTTTTCGTAAGAGATCGGCTTATTGGCCAGTTGGAATATATAGTTTTCCACCATAATCAACAGGTCTCTGGCCGCCAGCCGATCCCGGTGCAGCTGCTCCATGGCCCGGAGCAGCTCATCAAACACCCTGTTGTATTCCTTGCCGGCCTTTTTCAAGCCACTGATAGCCTGCTTCTTCCAATCGGAATTGAACATACCCTCACCACCTGTACTGCTGTAATAGTACCATATTTTTATAGCAAAAGAACCTGTGAAAATTGCGCAGGCATTTCACAGGTTCTTTATCTGGTTTTATGTATTAGGAGGGGTATTCCTAAACAAGCTTAGTAAATCTTCATGAGGCCCATCAAAAGGGCAATGAGACACATGGCAAGGCTGATGAGCCAGCACCACTTGAAGTTCCGTTTCAGGTGGTCGGCTACTTCCACGCCAGCCAGGCCGCAGGCCAGGTACGTGGTCGGCTGCAGGGGGCTGATGATCATACCCACGTTCTTGCCGATCAGCATAGCGATACCTACGTCCAGCTGAGGTACGCCGAAGTTAGCGGCAGCTTTGCCCAGCAGCGGGAACAGGCCATAGTAGAACGTATCGGCACCCAGGACAGCGCCAACAGGTACGCTGATAAAGCCGGCAATCAGGTTCATATAGCGGCCCATGAACGGCGGGATAATGGACAGCAGGACTTTAACCATGGCATCCAGCATACCGGATTTCTGCATAACGCCAATGAACACGGCAGCAGCCAGCAGGGTGGAAGACATGTTCAGGGCATCATTGGCATGAGCTTTAAACCGTTCCTGCTGCAGCTTCATGTCAGGATAGTTCACATACATGCCGATACCGAAGGCAATCATGAAGCAGGCGTGAGTGGGCAGGATACCCAGGCACAGGAATACAATCAGAATCAGGGTCAGAGTGACGTTGAACAGGAACAGCTTTGGCCGTTTCAGAGCCAGGACTTCAGGATCTTCCTGAGGCATTTCCATCTGCGCCAGTTCTTCTTCCGTAAACTGGCCGGCGCCGTTCTTCTTTTCAGCCATACCGCAGAGAGCGGCAATGACCAGCACCATGACGATGCACACGCCCTGGAAGGGCAGCAGGATGTGCCAGATATCCGTAGGATCCATGCCCAGCACGGCGCCTACCCGGACGGTAGGACCACCCCAGGGCACCAGGTTCATAACGCCCATGGCGCAGCCCAGGATCAGCAGCAGGGAATACGGGGAAATCTTCAGCCTTCTGTACAGAGGCATCATGGCAGGGACAGTGACGAGAGCCGTGGTAGCAGTAGCGCCGTCCAGGTGGCCCAGGATGGCGATGATGCCGCTGGCTACGGTGACCATGATGACGTTGCTGCCGGCTTTCTTAGCCAGCTTATTGACGACGGGGTCGAACATGCCCGCATCGTTCATGATACCGAAATAGGAGGTAGAGAAAATGAACAGGACGGCAGTCTTCCAAACGCTGTTCAGGCCGGCGTTGATCATTTTGCCGATGGCCCCGGCGTTATTCCCCAAAATCAGGGCAAAGACTACAGGAACAGTTACGAAGATGACGATGGGCATCATCTTTTTCTTCATCAATAGTACGATGATGGTTGCCAGCATGGCATAACCAACAAGTGCTGTAAACATATGGAGTTCCTCCTCTGGGACAGGGTGGAAGAAGATCAGATGATCTTCTTCGCCTTCAGGTCTGCGATTTCTTCTTCGGATTTACCCAGCAGCTTGCCGTAAATCTCATCGTTGGATTCGCCGGGTTTCTGGCCGGCCCATTTTACCTGGCCGGGGGTGCCGGTCAGTACAGGGCTGATACCGGGCATCTTGATGGTGCCAAAGTCATCGCAGGGAACTTCCAGGATGTCGTGGCGGGCAGCGTATTGAGGATCTTCAAAGATATCCTTCATGCTCATAACTTTGCTGATGGGCACGCCGGCTGCATCGCATTTTGCTTTCAGTTCATCATAGGTGTGGCTGCCAATCCATTCGGTCACAGCATCCATGATGGGTTCAGGATCTGCCAGACGATCTCTGGTGGTGTCGTATTTAGGCCGCCAATCCGGACGGTTCATAGCATCGCACAGATGCCAGAATACAGGGTTCGTGCTGCAGACCAGGATGATATATTGGGAATCTTTCGTCTTGAATACGCCGATAGGGCAGGAAGCGCCTTTGGAGATAGGTGCCCGTTCCCGGTTGATGCCCAGTTGGTCCAGCTGAGCTACGAAGCTTTCTTCCATACGGAAGATGCCTTCGTACAGGCTGACGTCCACTTCCTGAGGAGCGCCCTTCAGAGCGTCTCTATGGTAAAGGGCAATCAGGGTACCGATGGCAGCGTTCAGGCCGGCTACATAGTCAGCCAGAGCAAACGGCGTGCTGACAGGAGGACGATCAGGGAAACCGGTCAGATAGGTCATGCCGGAGAAAGCTTGCAGCGGCTGGCCCAGGCCTGCCAGTTTCTTATAAGGACCGGTTTGGCCGTAGCCCGTAACGTGGGTTACGATGATATCCGGGTTCACTTTGCGCATAACATCTACGCCGATACCCCATTTATCCAGCGTTCCGGTCTTGAAGTTTTCAATAACGACGTCAGCGTGTTTCACCATTTCCAGGAACAGCTGCTTGCCTTCTTCAAAGTGGAAGTCCAGCGTTACGCTCTTCTTGTTACGACCCATGGACGGCCAGCGGATGCTCTTGCCATCCTTCAGCGGTCCCATGTTTCTGAAGGTATCGCCCCGGCCGGTCATTTCTACCTTAATAACCTCTGCGCCGAAGTCGGCCAGGATGCCTGCTGCAAACGGTGCTGCGATGACCGTTGCAATATCCAACACTCTTACCCCTGCTAATGCTTCTTTCGCCATTTTTGTGTTCCTCCTTAAAATTTTGTTTGGCTTGTTTCCGAGTCCCTGTGGACTTTTGTTGTTGACTGTAGGATAATCTATTTATAGGCAATCGGAAAGCAATTAAAACTGTGTATACGCAATTTAAAGTTGCTAAGGAGGCACTTTTTATGTTCGAACACTATCAATATTTCCTGACTCTGGCAGAAGAAGGCAGCGTTACCAGGGCTGCGGAAAAATTATTCATCACCCACCAGGCTCTCAGCCGGTACCTGGGCAAGCTGGAAAAAGAATGTGGCGTATTCCTGTTCCACCGGAAGCCCGTGTTCTCCCTGACCCCGGAGGGCCAGCAGCTGTACCAGACCCTGCGCCAGGTGGAACTGCTGGAAAAGAACACGATGGGCCATTTCGAGGCCCAACAGCAGCAGAATGGTGGCGAACTGAACTTCGGCACTACAGAAGGACGGTTCCGAATCCTTATCCCAGACCTCATAGAACGATATGAGACTTCTTTTCCTCAGGTAAATCTCCACGTATCCAGCGCCAACAGCAAGCAGCTGCAGCAGATGCTGCTGGACAACAAACTGGACATCGCCCTGTGCGGCAACCTGAAAGACCCCTCCCCTTCCCTGGAAAGCAGGGTCATCCTGCAAGAGAAACTCTATGTGGTCATCAGCCAGGGCCTCATGCAGCGGTATTTCGGGGATCAATGGGAAACCTACCACGAAAAATTCAAAAAAGGCGCGGATCTGCGCCTTTTGAAGTCCATGCCCTTTTCCCAGAACGAGCCCTTTACGAACTCCGCCCAGATGCTGGAGCGGCACTGCCACAGGCTCTACAACCTGCAGTTGAACTTTATCCACGTGTCCAGCCAGCCGGACCTGCACCACATCCTGACTACCCGGAACTACGCTGCCAGCTTCTGCCTGACCATGTACCTGACCAACCTGAAAAAGATCAGCGAGGCCAGCAACAATCCTCTATACGTGTACCCTATTCTGGGCCTGACGGAGACAAACCCCGTGACCCTGGTGTATGTAAAAGGCCGCCAGTTCCCCAGATACGGCCAAGCCTTCCTCCGCCAGCTCCAGGAGCAGGTAGCGGAGTTTAAACGGTACGACCTTATGTAGCTTGATGACAAAAAACAGCTATACGTTCTCGAAAACGCATAGCTGTTTTTTAATTGTCCGCTGGACGGCCCCACCACCGTGCTTCGCACGGTTCCCCTCCCCTCGTATTATATAGTCATAGCAGATAGACACTCTCCAAAGTCT
>OMUE01000150.1 GCA_900314165.1 uncultured Acidaminococcus sp. | reverse complement strand
TTCATCGTAAGATGAACCCACTAAAGCTGCTCATTAGAGGATTCCTTGGTGGGCGCATCTAACGATGCGCCCCTACGGTTGCGAAATTTAGAGTAGGTGTTTAATATGAAAATTAATTGTGGTTTCTCATACTAGTTGCTAGTGGTGCTACCGCACGCCTCTTCGCTCTTTACTCTTCGCTCTTCGCTTTATCCCAGCTACTCAGCTTCTCGCCTTCGCCGGTTCCATATTCACCTTATAGCCACGAATGGTGTTGCGGTGCATGACACCCAGGACCTTTTCGGCGTATTCCATGGGCACTTCCACAAAGCTGAACTTATCATACAGACTGATGCGGCCAATGCTGCGGGCGGGGATTTCTGCTTCGATCGCGATGCTTTGGACGATATCCCGCACCGTAACCTTAGAGCTGCGGCCAATGTTGATGAACAGCCGCACCATGCCGGGCTTAGCCCCTGTATGAGCCAGGTCGTCAGGCACAGCGCCCTCTTCCTCCGGTTCTTCCAGAGCCTTGGCCCCTTCCTGCATGAGCTTCAGGGCTGCGGCGGCGATTTCCGGCAGGTCGTAATCCTTTTCCAGGGCTTCTACGATGGGTAGGTATTCATGGTACCGATCCTGTTCCAATACGCTCTGCATCTTGGACACAATCTGTTCCCGTTGCCGTTCCAGCACGTTTTCGTCCGTAGGCAGGGTGCCCCGGATAATCTTCGTTTTGATGCTGCGCTCAATGAGCTTCAGCTGCCGGAATTCCCGTGGGGTAATGAAGGTCAGGGCTACGCCCGTGTTGCCGGCACGTCCCGTACGGCCAATGCGGTGTACGTAGCTTTCGCTGTCCTGGGGCACGTCGAAGTTCACTACGTGAGTGATGTTGTCAATGTCCAGGCCTCTGGCAGCCACGTCTGTGGCCACCAGGATATCCACCTGGTTCTGGCGGAACTTCTTCATGACCCGGTCCCGCTGGTTCTGGGACAGATCTCCGTGGAGGCCTTCCGCTTCATAACCACGAGTCGCCAGGGCGATGACCAGTTCATCCACGCCCTTCTTCGTGCGGCAGAAGATAATCATCTTGCAGTTGTCCGTAGTATCCAGGATCCGGCACAGGCCGTCCACCTTATCCTTCGTTTCATAGTAATACTGATCGATGGTAGGCGCCGTAACGATTTCCTTGTGGATGGCAACCAGTTTCGGAGCCCGCATGTATTTCTTGCTGATGCTCAGGATGGGACGGGGCATGGTGGCGGAGAACAGCATGGTCTGCCGTTCTACGGGCACATTTTTGATGATTTCTTCCATGTCGTCCACAAAGCCCATGTCCAGCATTTCGTCAGCTTCATCCAGGACCAGGAAACGGACGGTTTCCAGGTCAATGGTGCCTCTGCGGATATGGTCCAGCAACCGGCCGGGAGTGCCAATGACGATCTGGATGCCGCTCCGCAGGCTGCGGATCTGCCGGTCGATGGGCTGCCCGCCGTACACAGGCAGTACCCGAATCCGTTTCGTATGGCCGATTTTGCTAATTTCATCGGCCACCTGGATACACAGCTCCCGGGTAGGAGACATGACCAGGGCCTGGATGTGGCGGTCTTTTTCGTTGATATTTTGAATAATAGGAATACCAAAGGCTGCGGTCTTGCCGGTCCCGGTCTGGGCCTGACCGATCAGGTCTTCCCCTTCCAGGGCCAAAGGAATGGCACCCTTCTGGATGGGAGACGGTTCTTCAAAGCCCATATCCTCAATGGCGGACAGCAGTTTCTTGTCCAAATGAAAATCTTCAAAAGAAGTAATGACTTCGTTGGTTTCTGTCATCTGTGTAATTTTCCCTCTCGATATTATAAATTTTTCGTTCTGTCCATGGCCATGGACAGAGCGTTCATAGCAGCCCGTAATTTTATCGTCGTACGAGCTGCCTTAAAATGGTGTTCCCGAACTACTGTACCGTTCTTATCGGAAACACCGATATATACCAGGCCTACGGGCTGGGTTGGCGTTCCGCCTCCGGGCCCGGCCAGGCCTGTAATGCTGACACCGATGTCCGTACCGATGTTCCGGCGGATGCCTTCGGCCATTTCTTTGGCCGTTTCCCGGCTCACCGCCGTATAGGCGTCCAGGGTTTCCTGTTTCACGCCCAGCAGTTTGTGTTTGATATGATCCGTATAAGACACTACGGAGCCCATCAGGTATTCCGAGCTGCCCGGTACGTCCGTTACCATGCTGGAGGCCAGGCCTCCGGTGCAGGATTCTGCAAAGCTGATGGTAAGGCCCTTGGCTTTCAGTATTTTGCCCAAAGCCTCTGCCAGGGTCTCATAGTCCACCCCGTAAATGTATTCCCCCAGGATGCTGCGGATTTCTTTTTCCGCTTCTGCGTTCATGGCTTCTGCATGCTTCAAGGTGTCACTCTTGGCCGTAATGCGGATGATGATTTCTCCCGCCCGGGCATAGATTGCCAGAGTCGGATTTGTCTGGGCCATAATGACCTTGTCCAGCTTTTCCGCCACAAAGGATTCCGTGGTGCCCCGCAGGTGCAGGATCCGGGAATGGATGATGCCCTGAGCTGCGTAGGCTTCCCGCAGGAAGGGCAGTGCCTGTTCTTCGAACACGTATTTCACTTCAGCAGGAGGTCCCGGCAGCAGGATAATGAGCTTGTGGTCTTCCGTCCAGATACCCAGACCCGGAGCCGTGCCCACTTCATTGTCGAAAACCCGGGCGCCCTGGGGAATCATAGCCTGCTTCTTGTTGTTTTCCGTCATGACCACGTGCCGGGTGGCGAAATAGGCTTCCAGTTTGCGCAGCCAGTATTCGCTGGGAACCAAAGGCAGTCCCAGCACTTCTGCTACGATTTCTTTCGTAATATCCCCACGGGTGGGCCCCAGACCTCCGGTGGTGATGATGATATCCGCTCTGGTCAGGGCCTGCTCCACCGCTGTTTTCAGGCGGCCGGCATTATCCCCGATGGTCGTCTCATAGAGCACATCAAAACCGGCGTCCTTTAGCAGCCGGAATATAAAAGGGGCATTGGTGTTGACAATGTCCCCCAGAAGAAGCTCTGTACCCGTACTGATCAGTTCAACGTTCAAGTGTACTCACTCCTTTACAATCTGGCCCACGGCTTCATAAGTAAAGCCCTGGCTGATTTCCACCTTCACCATATCCCCGGACTGCAGGTTAGCAGCCTGTTCTACGTAGATCTTGCCATCGATGTCCGGAGCTTCCGCATAGCTGCGGCCCACAGCCAGGTTCGGATCTTCTTCGTCCTTGCCTTCGATGAGCACGTCCAGCACACGGCCTTCCCGTTCCTGTTGGATTTCTTCAGAAATCTTGGCCTGGAGAGCCATCAGGGTATGGTACCGGTCCTGTTTCACTTCTTCCGGAATCTGGTTGGGCATCTCTCCTGCCTCCGTCCCTTCTTCCTGGGAATAGGTGAACACCCCGGCGCACTGGAACCGTTCTTTTTCTACAAAGTCCAGCAATTCGTGGAACTGTTCTTCCGTCTCTCCGGGGAAGCCTACGATAAACGTAGTCCGCAGGCAGATATCGGGAATGCGCTTCCGCAGTTTAGCCAGCAGTTCTTCTACCTGTTCCCGGGTATCCCGGCGGCGCATGGTCTTCAGCAGGGAGTTGCTGGCGTGCTGCAAAGGCAGGTCTACATAGTGGCAAACTTTATCACAAGTAGCCATAGTCTCAATGAGCTCGTCCGTAAAGGAATCGGGATAGCAGTACAGTACCCGGATCCATTTCAGTTCAGGAATGGTATTCAGATCCCGCAGCAGTTCACTGAGACGTAGCTTGTGGTACAGGTCCCGGCCGTACTGAGTGGTGTCCTGGGCTACCAGGATGATTTCTTTAACGCCCTGAGCCGCCAGTTCCTTTGCCTCTGCAATGATTTCTTCATAAGGGCGGCTGCGGTACGGTCCCCGGATCTGGGGAATGGCACAGTAGGAGCAGCGGTTGTTACAGCCTTCTGCAATCTTGATGTAGGCCGTATATTTCGGGGTGGTCAGCACCCGTTTCGTTTTCTGGGTGTATTTTTGAGGGGGCTTCAACAGGGTGAAGCGCTCACCGGCTTCTACACGGTCGATGACGTCACCGATCAGGTTATAGCATTCTGTGCCGATGATAGCGTCCACTTCCGGCATTTCCTCAAACAGATCCTTGGCATAGCGTTGGCCCAGGCAGCCTGTGACGATGAGCTTCCGATGAGGGTCTTCTTTTTTGTATTCCGCCATTTGCAGGATGGCGTTAATGGATTCTGTTTTGGCACTTTCAATAAAGCCGCAGGTGTTGACGATGATCACGTCGGCGTTCGTAGGATCGTTGGTAATAGTCCAATGCCGTTCTTTGATGAGGCCCATCATGACTTCTGAGTCCACAAGGTTTTTAGGACAGCCCAGGCTGACAACTCCGATTTCCAAATTTGTTCTCCTTTCAAAGTTAGCGGGCGCACCGCCCTTCAGTTGGCACGCCCCTACGGGGTTAGCTTGATTCCGGGCGCACCGCCGCTTCTCTATGGGGCGCCCCTACGGGTTAACGTATTACGTACCACGTATTACGTACCACGTATCACGTATTAACGTATGCACGTATGCACGTATGCACGAACCCAGATAATCACGATCTCGGCGTAAACGTCTTGTTCGCCACGCCCCATTCTTTTTCGCCATAGGGCACCACTTTGCCGTTGACCCGCAGTTCCACGTCACGGATACTGCCCAGGTTCAGGCGGATTTCCCGGTCCCCTTTGTACGTACGGGTAGAACCGGCCGGAACGACGACGGCTTCCACCACTTTCCCATCCACATAAGTCTGGGTCCACACGTTTTTCTTATAGGTAATCTGGACTGTGACTTTGCTGCCCAGGCCCAGAGTCTTATTCGTAGCTTTCTTTTTCTTCTCTTCCTCTTCCTTCTTCTTCTTTTCCGCAGCTTCTTTGGCCGCCTTTTCCTCGGCAGCTTTCTTAGCCTCGGCTTCCGTTTTTTCTGAAGAATGGTCGGACTTCACGCCGTCCGTAATCTTCGTGGTAGGCTCCAGCTCTTCCTGGGTCTTGCCTCCAAAGATGAAATAGGCCATGACTCCCGTGAAAATCAGGAGACAGACGATGAACACAGCGGAAAATACTTTGAAGCTGAAAGCAGGTTTAGCGGCCGCCTTCTGCTCCGTAGGTTCTTCTTCCTCTTCGTCCTCGTCATCGGGCACGGTTTCGTAGAGATTTTCATCGATAAAGTCCCGGACCGTATCGAATAAGCCGTGGATCTTCCCTTTGGCAGCGCCGGCTCCCACAGCCACACCGGCAGCTGCAGCCGTGGCCGCAGCCGCTTCTTCTGCCTTGTGGTCTTCCACTTTCTGTTCATTTTCGGTGACCTGCTGTTCGTTCAGCATAGCCGCTGCGGCAGCCGTTTCCGGAGCGATTGCCTCTTCCTGAGGCTCTTGTGCGTCAGGCTCTTTCGCAACCTGTTCTGGTGCGGCTTCTGCAGGCTGTTCTTCTCCCTCTTCGGCTTCTTCCGGAGCTTCCGGCACGGCAATGACCACCGGTTCTTCCGTTTCCGGAGCTTCGCCCTGTACGTCTGCTTGATCAGCACCGGATTTAGGGAACATGTCCGGCGTAATGACGATGGTATCAGAGGACGCAGGTTCCTGTTCCTTTTCTACTTCTTTATCCTGTTCCGGTTCCGCAGGTTTTTCTTCTTCCGGTTCCAGTGGTTGTTCCAACGGTCCCAAAATCTTTTCCGGATTCAGGTCCATGCGGTAAACTTCCACAACCAGATTGCCATCCAGGCCCAGGTAATTGCCATAATTGCGCAAAAAGCCACGAATGAACACATCTCCCGGAATAAAGCTGTAATTTCCTTCTTCCAGAGCCGACAGGTACTGCTCCCGGATGCCTGTGTGCTCTGCCACCTGCTGCAGGGTCAGGTGCTCTTCTGTTCTTTTCTGCCTTAAATAGGCGCCAATTCTATTTGTCATACCTGGTCCTCTTTCTTACCTTTTGTAAAGAACTTGTCCATAATGACCGCAGGACTCATAATGAGAGTTCTGGGTTTGCTGCCCTCGGCAGGGCCAACGATGCCTTTTTCTTCCATAGCATCCACCAGCCGCGCCGCCCGGGTGTAGCCGATGCGGAACTTGCGCTGGAGCATGGAGGCACTGGCCTGGTGAGTATCCATGACCAGCTGCAGGGCATCCAGGAATAATTCATCTTCCTCGTTGTCTTTATCTTCACCGCGGTCAGCCTTCTTGTCCCCATTCAGTTCCTGGGTCGTCACTTCTTCTGCAAAGGCTGGCGGGATCGATTGCTTTTTAATGAAATCCACAATCCGGTTCAGTTCGTCATCCGTAATGAAGGCACCCTGGACCCGGATGGGCTTGTTGGCTCCGATAGGGAAATACAGCATATCCCCACGGCCCAGCAGCTTTTCTGCACCGCTGGTATCCAAAATCGTCCGGCTGTCGATCTGGCTGGATACGGCAAAGGCAATCCGGGAAGGGATATTGGCCTTGATGGTCCCTGTCAGCACGTCCACGCTGGGGCGCTGGGTAGCCAGGATCAGATGGATGCCGGCTGCACGGGCTTTTTGGGCCAGACGCAGGATGGCGTCTTCCACGTCCACGGCAGCCACCATCATCAGGTCGGACAACTCGTCGATAATGATGACAATGAAGGGCAGTTTCTCCCCTTCCGGAGCAATGGCATTGTAGTCCTCCATCTTGCGGACCTGGGTCTTGGCGAACAGGCTGTAGCGCCGTTCCATTTCCACCACGGCCCAGTGCAGGGCGCTGGCCGCTTGTTTCGGTCCCGTAACCACAGGAGTCAGCAGATGAGGAATTCCGTTATAATTGGTCAGTTCTACTACTTTCGGGTCCACCAGGATCAGTTTGACTTCCTCCGGTTTGGCCCGATACAGCAGGCTGCCGATAATCGTATTGATGCACACACTTTTCCCGGACCCGGTAGAACCGGCGATGAGCATGTGAGGCATCTTGCTCAGATCGCAGACCACCACGTGGCCGGAAATATCTTTGCCAAGGCCGATACACAGTTTGCCTTTGGCATTTTGGACTTCCGGACAGTCCACAATAGAGCGGAACGACACCGTTTCGCTGGTTTGGGCAGGCACTTCGATGCCGATGGCAGCTTTGCCCACAATGGGCTCGATGCGGACGCTGGACACGGCCAGTTTCAGGGCGATATCGTCGGCCAGATTCTGGATTTTCATGACCTTGACGCCGGGGGCCGGTTCCAGTTCGTAGCGAGTAACGGACGGGCCTTTTGTTACGTTGACTAAGGCCGCATTGACGCCAAAATCATGGAGGGTCTGCTCAATGGTGCCTCCCTGGCTTTCAATTTCGGCCTGGATGTTCCGTCTGTTCACGGGTTTTTCGGAATTCAGCAGGCTCAGGGGCGGGAAGATGTACTGGCTGCCCTCTTCACCCTCAGCAGGTGCTGCTTCTCTACCGGCTTCCTGTTCAAGCTCCGTCACTTTTGGTTCTTCCGGAGCATCAAAGCCGGGAGGCGGCGTATCAGGCCCTACCTGATCTTTACTGAATTTTACAAGGGGTTCGGAGCCATTGACCTTGGCCCGCAGTCGTTCCGCAAAGGTAGGCTGGGGCGCCTCAGGCTCTTTTTCTTTCTTTTTCTTGGCAGGTGCCGGCTGGTCTTCTTCCTGGTTATAGAAGGACGAAGCCTTTTCTTCTTTTTTCCGTTCCCTGTAGGCTTCCCATTTCTGGGCCGCCGTTTCTGCTCCCTCTTTGACTTCGCTGCCGGCAGAGCGCAAAGAGCTGCTGAGGGAGAATTTCCCCGTCAGAACCAGGGATACAAGGGTCAGAGCGGCCAGGAGGATGATGGTTCCCAACCGGCCGATAAATTTTGTCAACACAAAGACGATGGCGCCCCCTAACAGGCCGCCACCGGATGGTAAGAATTCAGGAAGCAGTTCGGAGCCCTGAGGAACAGCATACACGTGCCACAGGGACAGTACGGACACAAGGAACAACAGCAGCGTAAAGAACTTCTTGGAAAAATGCAGATGTTCGTGGGTCAGGATAAAACAAACGCCCAGAATGCACACGTACAGAGGGATCAGGAAACTGCCCATACCCAGGGCATAAATCATAACCCGGCTGCAAAAGCTGCCCAAAGAACCCATGGCCATGCCTGCCAAGGCGCAGCCCAAAAAGATTGCCGCTGCCACCAGCAGGATGCCCAGGATTTCCCGGTTCATAGTAAATTCCATTGTTTTATTTGTTTTACGGGTACGTTCCTTTTTTTCCACGTGTCTTCCTTCCTGCCCGATTTTCTTATAAGAGGGCGGGCCGTCGCTGCGCTTTGGCACGCCCCTACGGAGTGAGGTAAAAACCGTCCGCCCTTTTCAAGGGCGGGGGACCAGCCGTAGGCTGGTGGTGGGTTCATACCCAGCCGTAATACGGATTCGGGTGTTTTAAATTTCCATAATGAGCGGCAGGATCATAGGACGACGCCGCGTCTTTTCAAACAAGTATTTGCCCAGGGAATCCCGAACAGCGGACTTCAGGGCGGACCATTCTGTAATATTCTGCTCCCGGCACTTGTCCAAGGTGCTCAGCACTCTGTCCCGGGCGCCTTCCATCAGTTCCTCAGACTCCCGGACATAGACGAAGCCTCTGGATACGATGTCCGGACCTGCAGAAATCGTATAGTTGCTGTGGTCGATGGTTACAACTACGATGAGGATCCCATCCTGGGACAGCTGACGCCGATCCCGCAGCACCACGTTGCCTACGTCGCCCACGCCCAGTCCATCGATGAGCACCCGGCCGGCCGTAACCTTGCCTGTAATGCCAATGGAGTTCTGGGTCAGTTCTACTACGGAGCCATTTTCGGCAATGACGATGTTTTCTTTAGGCATGCCCAGCTGCATAGCCAGCAGCTTGTGTTTCACCAGATGACGGTATTCGCCATGGACGGGCATGAAGAACTTAGGCCGTACCAGACGGTGCATCAGTTTGATTTCTTCCTGGCTGGCGTGGCCGGATACGTGGATGCCCTGTTCCCGGCCATACACCACGTTGGCACCCTGCTTGTACAGGTTGTCGATGGTGCGGGCAACGCCCTTTTCGTTGCCGGGAATGGGGGTTGCGGAAATAATGACCGTATCACCAGGCATAATGGACACCTTCCGGTGATCGCTGTTGCTCATCCGGGTCAGGGCGCTCATCGGTTCGCCTTGGCTGCCCGTTGTAATAATGGCAATCTGCCGGGGAGCATAGTTTTTCGCTTCGTCAATGTCGATCAAGACTCCGGGCGGTACGTTCAGGTACCCCATCTCTATAGAGATATTTACTACATTGACCATGCTGCGGCCGATGACGGCCACTTTGCGGCGGGTCATGACGGCGGCGTCGATGACCTGCTGGATCCGGTGCACGTTGGAAGAGAACGTAGCTACGATAACCCGGTTCTTGGCCAGGCTGAACTGTTCGTCCAGGGTCTTGCCTACGCTCTTTTCGCTGGGCGTATAGCCGGACCGTTCGATATTGGTAGAGTCGCTCATGAGGAGCAGGACGCCCTTATTGCCCACTTCGGCCAGTTTGGCGTAGTCCGTCACCTGTCCATCCACAGGAGTTTGGTCGAATTTATAGTCGCCGGTATGGACGATGACGCCGATGGGCGTATGGATGGCCAGGGCAACCGCATCGGGAATACTGTGGTTCACCCGGATGAATTCCACCCGAAATACACCGGCACGAACGGTAGCCCCCGGTTTCACCATCTTGCACTTGCTGTCGGACACGCCGTTTTCCTTCAGACGGCCGGCCAGGATGCCTAGGGTCAGAGGAGTGCCATATACAGGGACGTTGAAATCCTTCATCACATAAGGCAGCGCACCGATATGGTCTTCGTGACCGTGGGTCAGGAAGATAGCCTTGAATTTATCCCGGTTTTCCTGCAGATACGTGGTATCGGGAATCACCAGGTCTATGCCTAACATATCGTCATCGGGGAATGCCAGGCCGGCATCCACCAGGATCATATCGTTGCCGTATTCGAAAGCGGTCATATTCTTACCAATTTCACCCAGACCGCCTAAGGGGATGATATTGAGCTTCTTTTGCTGTTGTTGTCCTTTATTCAAAGGGACACCTCCTTTTTGATTTTTGCATATAGAAAGACTGGAGTATCTAGCGTCCATACTCCGTCTTGCGAAACTATGTGTAACTATTCCCGTTTCCTGAAATCCGGCTGGCAATCAGCCAACGAAATCCCAGACCTAGTCTCTTGTTCCCCATTATACCTGCATATCAGGTGTTTTGCAAATCAGGATTGAAAATGGAATATCAAGAGCGTTTTTCCCGGTTTGTGTAGAAGGTTTCTGCTGCCGGCGCCATAGGAATCCCCATATCCTCAAAGAAGGTCTTAGAGGGATTTTCCGAAAGACCCGGATTGTCCAGCCGCAGTTCCGGCCAATGGGCAAAAATGCCTTCCAATATAACTTTTGTCTTCTCAGCCGGCAGGGAATCCGTTGCCACCAGCACACAATGGACAGCTACAGTACTGTAAGGCTGTGGCTGATTGGGATAAGAACCGGCAGGTACCACAACTGTGGAATAAAAAGGATATTTTTGGGTCAATCGGGAAGCCACAGGCTCCTGGACGGGAATGAAGATCAGAGGTCTCTGCTGGCTCAGATCCCGCAGCGCAGGCGTAGGCACGGCACTGGTCACAAACGCTGCATCCACAGTGCCTTCCTTCAGCCCCTTTAGGGAATCCTCCAGGGACAGGTACTGGGCCCGGATATCATCATCAGTCAGGCCCGCTGCCCAAAGGATCTGCCTGGCGTTCATTTCTGTACCGGACCCGGCAGCGCCAATCCCTACAGTCTTTCCTTTCAGGTCCTTCAGACTATGGATCCGGGTCGTATCGTAGGTCAGGATCTGCACAGGTTCCTGGAACAACGTACCCAAAAGCTGCAGATTGGCAAGGCTCCGTCCCTTGAACAGGCCGGAACCGGTCTGGGCTTCATAGGCTACATCGCTTTGGATCAAGGCCAGATCTGCCTTTTTCTGCCGCAGCAATTCTACGTTGGCTACGGACCCATTAGTATTCAGAACCTTGACCTGCAGGGCAGGTTTGTCGTTGGCCAAAAGAGTACTGAGGGACGCTCCTGTATGGAGGACGCTGCCGCCTTCCTGTCCACCGGCCAAATAGAGCTCCTGCCGCTGCACAGGTTTAGCCGTAGAAGCCGGCGAACTTTGGTTCGGGCAGCCTGCAGCTAACAAGCTTACGATGGCTGCTGCCAGGGCAATCCATTTTTTCATGGCTGCCCTCCGGTTCCTTCAGCCCCATACACTTGCCGGAAATAGGCCAGAGTTTTAGCCAATCCCGTATCCAAATCTGTGAATTCGGTCATCCCCAGCTGCTGGCAGATGGCCTGATGGCTCAGCACGGAAGCATAGATATCTCCAGCCCGTTTCGGACCATACTGAACCTGCATTTTAGTGCCGCTGACCTTTTCCAGGGAACGGACCAGCTGATTCAAGGAGACTTCCTGATTGGTGGATACGTTGAAGGTACCAATTCCGGTAAACTCCAGGCCATGGCACATGGCTTCTGCAATATCTCCTACATATACAAAGTCCCGGGTCTGGCTGCCATCCCCAAAAATGGTGACCGGCAGCCCTTTAGCCAGCTTTTTGGCAAAGATGCTGATGACGCCTCCTTCACCGGATTCTCCCTGGCGGGGTCCATACACATTGGCAAAACGGAAGATCACACCGGAAAAGCCGTAGGATTGGCAGTACATGTGGATATAGGCCTCTCCAATGGTTTTTGTGAGACCGTAGAAGGACGTAGGCGCAGGCTGCTCTGTTTCCTTCAGAGGCAGATTCTGGTTGTCCCCGTAGATGGCAGCACTGGAGGAAAACAGGATGCGGGAAACGCCGCTAAGCCGGCAGCCTTCCAATACATGGACGAGGCCCGCTACATTCTGGCTACAGTCCTGTTCCGGGTGTACCATGGAAAAGGGTACCATAGTCTGAGCGGCCAGATGGATGACATCCGTAAAATGACGTTCTTCCATAAAGGGGAACAGTTCCGGGCTGCGCATATCCATTTGGATGAGCTCCACCCCATCTGGCACGTGCTGCCGCAGGCCTGTGGACAGATTATCCAGTACCGTAACCTGTGTATACCCATGCTGCAGAAGGCAGGGAACAATATGGGAGCCTATAAAGCCGGCTCCCCCTGTAACTAATATATTCTTCATGATTCAATCTCTCCATCGTTATGTCTGATTTTAGAAAGAATGTCCAGGCCAAAATACCGGATCGTGACAATTCCCCCAATGGAGAAGGGAATGTATTCGCAGAAGAACCGCCATAATACGGCCAGAACCCCGCCTACACCGGGAGGCAGCATAGAATTGAACAGCACCAGGAAGCCGCCTTCTGCTACGCCGCTGCCACCGGGCGTGGGAGTAAAGTACAGTACCAGGTTGATGAGGCACATGCGCCCCATGATAATATGCAAGGGCAGATGGATGCCAAAAGCTCTGATAAAGACGGGCACTACAGAGTAAATAAACAGAAGGGACAGGCCGGATTCCACAAAGGCCCTCAGCACCTGTTTCGGGTTATTTTCCAGCATAAACAGTGCCTGCTGGAAATCCCGGTAGCCTAAAAAGATTGCTTCCTGTACCCGTGGCGAAAAATGCTTGGAAAACCGGGCCAGCCACCGTTCTACCCGGCCGGTAACGATGAGCCGCCACAGGGCCCAGGGGGCCAGGATGAAGAAGGCGCACACCAGGAAGATGACACTGTTGGGCATCCAGCCCACCAGATCAGGGTCAAAGAAAAAGATAATGGGAACGATCAGGAACAGGAACAGGATGGACATAACCGTCCGGACAATGATGATGAGAGTAGACTTTGCTACAGGCACCCCTGCCCGTTTCATAAACATGAGCATGGCAATGCCGCCACCTCCCTGCCCAGGCGTCAGCAAAGCCAGGAAGTAGTTGGCAAATACGGCATAAAAGATATGGGAGTAATCCATCCTTTCCCCGGAGATCCGTGTCAGGGTGATAAGTCGGGACGCATCAAAGAACAGTCCGATGGACAACACAAAAAGAGCCAAAAAAGCATAGTAGAACTTAAAGGTGCTCAGATACTCTAAGGCTCTGATATCAAATGTAAAATAAATAACGCCTGCTGACATGATGATGATGACGAAGAACAACACACACAGCATGCGTATGATCTGTTTGCTCATTAAAGATAACCTGCCAATGTATATAGTATTGGGACCAAGTCCCGATTCATTTCAAATTCTAATCTAATCTATTATAGCATGGATTTATAGGGGAAATATAGAAGAATGTGTAAAATTAATTAGATAGCTTATGCACTGAATTCCGATAGACTCCGTAGGGGCTTATCGTAAGATAAGCCCACTAAAGCTGGTCCAGCAAAGAATTTCTTGGTGGGCGCATCTCACGATGCGCCCCTACGGTTGCGAATTTTAGTGTAGGTGTTTAATATGAAAGTTATTTATGGTTTGTCGCACTAGCCACTATATCATATTCTCGTCATATTCACAAAATGCAGCTTCACGAAGTTGATCAGAGCTTCTCTCCCCTGCTCTGTGGCAAGGCGTTTGGCAGCTTTCGTAGCCTGCTGGCCGCCGCCTTTGGGCAGAGTAAAGCCAGCCTGGGCGGACAATTCATTCATAACGCGCACAAATTCATCCCGTGCCAGGATGGACGCCGCCGCTACGGCCATGTCCCGTTCTGCACGAGGTTTTTGGTATACCTTCAAACCTGGAAATCTCGCTTCCAACGTGGTGGAAATGGGATTGTGGCGGGAGAACTGATCCACCAGGGCAAAATGACACTGGGGGCAGCCCTCTATAGCTTTTGCCTGGGCCTGGATATGGCCGTTAGCAAGCAGATCATTCAGTGTCTTCTTTTGGGCCTTCAGCTGAGCGATCCGTTGGTTATAGCCCGCAGGCTTCATGGGCAAAACAGCCACACTTTTCGCTTTGGCCCGAATCGCTTCTGCCAGTTCGTGGATCTTTTTGTCGTCCAGTTCTTTGCTATCCCGGATGCCCAGAGCCTGGAATTCACGAGCTGTGGCCGTATCAATGACCACCGCAGCTACCACCAGAGGACCGATGAAATCTCCTTTGCCGGATTCGTCGCTGCCCGCCCACAGGCCATCAAAGTTCGGCACGTTTTCCAACAGGATACCGGAAGGACCGGAGGCTGCTGCTGCCTCCTCTGCCTGGACGCCGCCCAGGCTCAGAGCCTTGCGGCAGACTTCTTTAAACGGCACCTCGCTGCCACCCCAGACGTATTTCAAGCCCTTCTTTCCATTATAAATGGTCAAGCTCACCGTATCCGGCCCATTCTTCACCTTCAATTGGATGCCATAGTTCACATCCTTGACTTCCACAGGCTCCGGCGTCAGCGCCTGCAGCTTTTCTTTATCTTTATTGACAATATATAAAAAACCTTCTGTTTTCCAATCCATGTGATTTTATTTCCTTTTGTAAAGGGTTAGTATAGAAAACCATAATTAAATTTCACGTATAACTTCGTAGGGGTTTTCCAGAGGGGCCGTAGGCCCCGGCGGCAAACCCGTATCCAGGATGATCATCCAGATTAACGGGCGCACCGCCGCTACGCTCTGGGGCGCCCCTACGGGTTTGTGCAATTTGAAAGTTATTTGTGGTTTGTCGTACTAGTTTCCCAGCGCCACTGGCTTGGGTCCGTCTTCGTCGAGCTTGCCCTTATCCGGCAGCTGGGCGTCCCGGACGGTCAGGCTGCGGACGCTGACATCGATGGTCCGCACAGGCATACTGGTCATGCCCTCCACCTTCAGCTTCACCTTGTTCTGCAGTTCTTTGACTACCTGATAGATGGGGACGCCAAAATACAGCACGATTTCCAGATAAATAGTCATGCCCTTGCTGGTATCCGAAGGCCGCCGGACCTTGATGGACGTAATCCGATCCACAGCCTTGTTCTTCTTCACCACAATCCGGACGATGTCGCTGATCACGTAGTCGGACATGGAAATCTTTCCATAATAGCTGAATGCCGGCCGGACAATGGATTTTTCCGGCACATGGGTATGGTGGCTCTTATTCCGGTTAAACAGCCGGTGAGGCAGGTCCACCAGGACCCCGGACAGATGAGGCTTCAACTCGATGGTAGGCACGGGCACAATGTGCTTGCCCTCTTTGATTCGCATTTCCCGGGCTTTTTTCATTTCCCGGCTCGTAGCGATATTCTGGATGTACACGTAGTCACTGGGCGCAGGAATCTGCAGGCGCTTGCAGATGGTCCGCACCATCTTGTCAGAGGTGCCGATGACAAGCAGCGTCTGGATATCGCTGGCCATAAGAGCCTTATGGACGGCTTCGCAGTGGTCTTTTTCCATAAAGATGGCCCGTTTCACAGCCTGGACTTTATTCTGTTCTGTTTTGGCAGAAGTTCCGGCCAGAATCTTCGTGCCCTCAATCAGCAAGCCGTCATCAATGATACCGTCACAGCCGTGATCGTGGGCCACGCCGATAGCCCGGAAGCTTTTGCCCGTACCGCTGGGTCCTACAAATGCAATGACTTTCATGTTCAGCACCTGCCCCTGTTTTTTGAATGCCGGTGGTGGGGGTGTCCCGCCAAATTACTTACTTTGCATTAATGATCTCTTTTACATCCTCATATTGAATCCGGAATTCTCCCAAATGGGTGGGGAAACGGCCCGGATTGCCGTGGAGGTCGCTGCCGCCGCTGGTCAGGAGACCGTGCCGTTTCGCCACAGCCAGCCAGTCATGGGGCACCTTTTCCTTCAGGGTAGAAGGATGCCACACCTCCATGCCGTCAAAAGCCTGGCTGTCCAGAATTTCTTCTACGATCTCCGGATTGTTGATTTCCGCCGGATGAGCCAGCACAGCAATGCCACTTGCTTCGTGGATCAGCTTTGCCGCATTCATGGGGCTCATCTTTACCTGCCGCACATAACAGGGCTTGCCGCCGGCAATCAGCTTGTCAAAGACGGCCTGCACGTTGGGAAACAGACCTTTCTTCACCAACACCCGCGCAATATGGGGCCGACCCAAGCTCTTAGCTCCGTTAGCTTCGTCCCGTACTTCTTTGAACGTGAGCGGATAGCCCATGGCGTTAATTTTTTCGATAATGCGCTCCACTCTGCCGATGCGCCCTACTCTGTTCCAGGCCAGAGCCTGATTCAAGGGAGCATAGTCCGGGGAAAAATGGAAGCCCAGCACATGGACATCCTTCCCTTTAAAATTTGTATCTATCTCCACGCCCCGCAGCAGCTGCAGGTCGTACTGTTTCCGGGCAATATAGGACCGGGCCACTTCGTAGCCTTTCAGGTTTTCATGGTCTGTAATGGCGATGGCCCTTATTCCTACACCCATCGCCTGTTCCACGATTTCCTGAGGCGTATAGATGCCGTCGGAAAACGTAGTATGAATATGCAGATCTGCCAGCATATCTAGTAATCTCCTCTTCTCATATTCATTTTATTATACCATATTAAAGGATACTTTACAGATTTAAAGTGTGGAAAAATCCGGCCCCCATCTTTAAACGGGAACCGGATTCTTTCTTTTTTTCTTTAACTTTTCGCTTTTCGCTCTTTGCTCTTCGCTTCAATCCAGATACTTACCCAAACAGCTTGGCAAAGAAGCCCTTCTTTTCATAAGGTACGGACGTAATGGACGTGACCTTGTAACCAGTTGCGTCAATGACTTTCCGGATTTCCGCCTGATCCAAAGCGTAGTCGGATACGATATCCGTTTCCTTCTTGCTGCGGGAGGATTTCACGCTATGGACCTTGAAATGGCTGCGAATGGCATCATTAATATGGTTTTCGCACATACCGCAGGCCATGCCTTCTACACCGACTTTTGTCTCTATCACGTTATATTTGCTCCTATCTTTTATAAACCCACCATCCACTGCTTCGCAGCGGATACCTCCGCCCTTGAAAAGGGCGGACAGGGATAATTTGGCCAAGTGAACCCTAAGTCCGCCCTTTTCAAGGGAGGGGGACCATCCGAAGGATGGTGGTGGGTTCATGATTCTTTTAGAATGTGATCACCAGCTGGCTCCACAGAGTGCGGGCATGTTTGCCGTCCGTGTCGCCGCCTTTGCCTTCCAGGTCATAGTAGTCGACTTCGGCTACCATGTTCTTAGCTACGGTCAGAGCGCCGCCAAACTTCCAGCCCTTGAAGCCATAGCCTTCAAAAGCATCCCAGGCGCCATCCATGGTGTGAACGATGACCGTAGGAGCGGATTGGTCATAGTACTTGGCTTCCAGACCCCAGCTGCCCGGTTTGTCGCTTTCAGCGCCTTTGTAGGATACATAGCCTACCCAGCCGTCATCATCGGCTCCAGGATAAGCTTTCACAGTATCTTCGTCGCCTTTCAGGTACATAGCGCCAAAGCCCCAGTCACCGGCGGTGTAGTTGGCAGCAGCCGTCCAGATCTTGTCATCGCCGACTTTGCCCATGGAGCTTTCATGATCCGTGTTGATATCCTTTACTTTCGTATAGGAAGCAGCCAGGTTCAGGTTGCCGATGTCGCCACCCAGTTCTGTGGTCACATAGGTATCGCCAATGGATTTATCTTCAGAGGCTTTATCGGAATCGCTAAAATTGTCCACATCAGCCATCTTGCCGTAAGCAGCGGACAGGTAAGCGGATTTGCCCAGGTTGACTTTAGCCTTTACGGCATCTACCTGGCTATCGTAAACGTTTCCATCGCCGATCCATTCGTCATACCGGCCAGCCTTTAATTCTACAGCACCGATATTGCCTTCCAGGAAAGCACGTTGGAAGTCCGTGTCGCTGTCGCCGGATTCATTCTTGCCCTGAAAATATTGATGGTTTTCCAGCATAGCGGTGTAATGCCAGTTGTCGTTCACTTCAC
>OMUE01000149.1 GCA_900314165.1 uncultured Acidaminococcus sp. | reverse complement strand
GACAGAGAGGAAGCCAAGGGCTCTAATCAGACTACCCCTGCGGGGATGACAGGGCTCCGCCCAGCGGGCTGTCGCCCCCGTAGGGGGAGAGGGCCATTGCGTTAGCAATGGCGAGGGGGCAGCGCAGCGCGCCCCTCTTCGCTCTTCGCTTTTACCATATTCTCTACCATCATCCTCTTGCAGGGCCATATTCGTTGGGCAAGTGATTTGTTCCCTTAAATAATAAATACAATAAGAGGCAGAAGTTTATTGCCGGAATGAACATCAGGAGCAGCCACCAGGCAGAATGGTTCGTATCATGAAGGCGGCGTGCTGCAATGGTTAGCTGCATAATGGAGAGAGCCAGTAAGGCAAGGCTTCCAATCGTAGCCAGAGGTGGTAAAACACCACAAACCATACTGATCAGGAAAGCCAGCACAATCAGGATCAACCAGCGGCTGCGAAATTCCGCTCTGGTCACGCGGCCATCCATGGTCAGGTACATGGCCTTCCAATTTTCGGAATTCGGAATGTTCTCCTTGATATAATCGTCAAAGCCTTTGCTCTTTTGATAAGACTGCTGCTGATTCGATTGGGTTTGCTCCTCAGGATCCGGAGTGGCTTTAAACTCTGCGCCAGCCTGATTTTCTTTCCCGCTTTGAGCATTTTCAGCCTGTGGTGTCACAGGTACAGGCGTTGTCACAGCTTCCGGTTCATGGGTTTCTTCCGATACGATTTCCGCATCAGCAGCTTGTTCCCGCATTTTTTTAGACGCAGGTGTCAGTTCCAATTGCGTCCCATCATCTGGACAGAAGTTCTGAGAGTCCTCGTAAATCTTATGGCACTTCGGACAAATTTTCATAGCATAGTCTCCTCTTTATTCGGGCGGGCCGCCGCTTCGCTCTGGCACGCCCCTACAGTTTATTATTAACAAAAGTTACCGCAGCGCGGCCTCTTCACTCTTCACTTTTCGCTTTTCACTTTCTTTATTTCTTCCTTGCCCCGTGCAACAACCTTTTCACTCTTCGCTTTTCACTTTTCGCTTACTTATGATGCTTCTTATAATACGCTGCCAACTGTTCTCCAATATACTCTCCATAGGTATCATTTTCCTGATCCCATTTATCACGGACGTCGTAGTGATCCGTCATAAAGCCTTGCTGGTCAAAGGTACAAAGGTAAAGAGTCTTGGCTTTTTTGTCTTTCAAAGTATAGCGGGTCTTAGAAAGAAGGATTACAGTCCCATTTGTAGGCTGTCGCAGCTGGGTCTTTTCCCAGACTTCATAGGTATCGTTGTTTTTCTTTTCCAAAGTCTTTGGATTAAACCATTTTTTCCCTAGACCGGGAAGAGTCTTTATGAACACCCATGGGCCATTCAATCGCACATAATCTTTTTCGTACCGGGCACGGGAAAACAAACTGGTCAATGGTTCCAAAGGAAGCCAATCTCCAATTTTCCTGACGCCCGTACTCTTTTTGCCATGGGCATTCAGGTAATACCAGCTGAGCTGCCGCCACTTCTTTTTTTTCAAATCGTATTCCTGGTGCTGCAGGACGCCGGTCATACCTTTGCTGTTGGGTTCCCGCCAGATGACTTTTTCCCAGGCCCTGACCGTATTTTCATCTACCGCTTTCAGGCTGTCCCGATCCATGTACACCAGCCCTTCCTCTGTATCTCCCAGAGGCATCCAATGGACGGCCTGGACATTCATGGGACAGGCGGACAAGAAAAGTGCCAGGATTCCTGCTGCAATTTGTTTCTTCATAGACCTGCCTCCTTGGTTAAGTGGGCGGGCCGCCGCTTCGCTCTGGCACGCCCCTACGGTTTATCTGAGATGATATGAGCTTATTATATCATGTCATACAAAAAAGGAACTGTGAAAATTATTTTTCCACAGTTCCTTGAAAAACGAACCCACCACCATCCTGCGGATGGTCCCCCGCCCTTAAGATGGCGGACAGTTTAAAGTGCGCAGCGCGCTCCTCTTCGCTAACCAAGTTATTCCTTATGCGACAAAATCTCCCGCACGGCTTTTTCAAATTTTGCCCTGGGCAGCATGACAAAATGGCCACAGCCACGGCATTTGATGCCGAAGTCCATGCCTACCCGCAGCACATCCCATTCATAGGAGCCACAGGGATGAGCCTTCTTCATACGAACGATGTCGCCAACCCGATATTCTTCCTTCTCCTCACTCATGAGAATCATCTACTTTCAAGGTAGAGATGTCTGTAATCGTATAGCCGGCATCCCGAATGGTCTGGATAATATCCATAGCCTTCGTCAGATCCGCGCGGATGCTGACTTCCCGATGTCCTTCACCCAGATCTCTGGTGAATACGGAAATGATATTGACTCCTCTGTCCTTGAAAATATTAGCCAGTTCTGCCAATACCCCTACCTTATCGGCCACGTCGATGGTCAGTTTTGTAGAAGTCTTGGCATAGCCCATCATGTTTACAAAGGCTTTAAACAAGTCCGTATCAGAAATAATGCCTACAACCCGGTTTGTGTCATCCACCACGGGCAGTGCCCCGATTTTGAACTTGTACATCAGATAAGCGGCGGTTTCCACCCCATCAGAAACCTGGACAGTAATAACAGCCTTCGTCATCAGGTCTTTGACCTTTAATTTCCCCAGCAGATAGTTTGCTTCGTAGCGGCTTAAAGTGCTGGCATCGGAAGGGGTAGCCCGGGCTACATCTCCATCGGTGATGATGCCCCGCAGATGGCCATCACCATCTACAACCGGCACCCGGCGCAGATTATCATTGGCCATAAGCCCCTGCACATCCAGCAAGGATTGGTCTGCTTGTACAACTTTTACAACTTTTGTCATGAGTTCTTGAACTAACATGGTTTTCCTCCTTCTCAGCCACCAAGATAAGCTTTTTGTACAGCCTCGCTGGCTGCCAGTTCCGCTGCCGTACCGGACAGTACAATCCGCCCCGTCTCCAGTACATAAGCACGGTCGGCAATGGACAGAGCCATATTGGCGTTCTGTTCCACCAACAGTACCGTGGTACCTTCGCTATTGATTTCCTTGATAATGGAGAAGATTTCCCGTACCAGAAGGGGCGCAAGACCCATGGACGGTTCATCCAACAGAAGCAGTTTCGGACGGCTCATAAGGGCCCGGCCCATAGCCAGCATCTGCTGTTCGCCGCCGGACAGGGTACCGGCTACCTGGCTGGCCCGTTCTTTCAGACGGGGAAACTTTTCGAAGACTTTTTCCTTATCCTGGGCAATACCGGCTTTATCCTTCCGGAGATACGCACCCATATCCAGATTTTCCATAACCGTCATGTTGGAAAATACGTGACGGCCTTCGGGAACCTGGATCAAGCCTTCTCCTACCAGTTTATGAGCAGCAGTTCCTGCAATTTCTTTGCCGCCATAGACAATGCTGCCGGTCTGGGGTTTGATCAGACCGGAAATCGTCCGCAGCGTCGTGGATTTGCCGGCGCCGTTGGAACCGATCAACGTCACAATCTGCCCGTCCCCTACTTCCAGGTTAATATCCTTTACGGCGTGGATGGCCCCATAATAGACATTCAGATTTTTCACTGTAAGCATCAGGATACCTCCTCGCCTAAATATGCTTTGATGACTCGTTTATTGTGTTTGATTTCGTCCGGAGTACCTTCTGCAATACACAGCCCATATTCCAGCACGTAGATTCTCTCACAGACGTTCATAACAAGGCTCATATCGTGCTCAATCAGAAGGATGGTCAGATTGAATTCTTTTTTGATCCAGCGGATCAGCTCCATCAGTTCTTTCGTTTCCTGAGGGTTCATGCCGGCTGCCGGTTCATCCAGCAGCAGCAGCCTGGGCCCCGTAGCCAGAGCTCTGGCGATTTCCAGACGGCGCTGTTCCCCATAGGGCAGGTTTTTAGCCGTTTCTTCTGCCAGTTTATCCAGTTTGAAAATCTTCAACAGAGCCATGGATTTTTCTTCCACAGTTTTTTCTTCAGAAAAATACCGGCCAATCCGGGCAATAGCTTCCCACAGTCCATAGCGGATATGGCTGTTGAAAGCGATCTTTACATTATCCAATACGGACAGCTCGGAAAACAGACGGATATTTTGGAACGTACGGGCAATGCCCATATTCGTTACCTGGTAAGGCTTCTTCCCGTTAATGAGCTGGCCGCCGAACGTGATTTCCCCTTCGGAGGGTACATATACGCCGGTGAGCATGTTGAAGGCGGTGGTCTTGCCGGCACCGTTAGGACCGATGAGACCTACCAGTTCCCCTTCATCAATCTTCATATTCAGGTTGGATACAGCCCGCAAGCCCCCGAAAATCATGGAGGCATTATTTACTTTCAGCAGTTCCGCCACGGGATCCACCTCCCAGTTTTACAGAGTGAAGCATCTTAAGGCTCAGTTCCTTGCTGCCGAACAAGCCCTGAGGACGGTTCAGCATCAGGATGATCATAACGACGGAATAAATCACCATACGCCATTCCGGATAGTCGGCCAACGCAGCAGAAATACCCGTCAGCAGGATGGCACCGGTCACGGCCCCCGTCATGGACCCTAAGCCGCCTAATACGACCATGGTCAGAATATCGAAAGACCGCATAAACGTAAAGGACGCTGGATGGGCAATGTAATAATAGTGGGAGAACAGGGCACCGGCAGTACCGGCAAACGCAGCACCGATGGTAAATGCCATAACCTTGTACTTCGTAGTATTGATGCCCATGGTTTCTGCAGCGATTTCGTTTTCACGGATAGCCAGGCAGGCCCGTCCATCCGCAGAGTTTTTAAAGTTCTTGATGACGTAGATGACGACCACCATAAGCCAGAAGGCCAATGGGAAGCTGGTCTCTCTGGGAATGCCCATGAAGCCGGCTGCACCGCCTACGTAATCAATATTCAGGATGGCAATACGGATGATTTCCCCTAAGCCCAGGGTAGCGATGGCCAGATAGTCACCGTTTAACCGCAGAGTAGGCATACCGATCAAAAAGCCCAGGACGGCTGCCGCAAGGGTAGCAACCAGCAGACCCAAGGCAAAACCCAGTTCCAGCTTTACTGTAAAGATAGCGGACACATAAGCCCCTACGGCCATAAAACCAGCATGGCCGATGGAGAACTGTCCCGTAAAGCCGTTGATCAGGTTCAGGCTAACAGCCAGGATGATGTTGATGAGCATCATGACCACGTTGGTTTCCCAATAGTTATCCAGGATTTCCTGATCAAACAGGACATAAAGGACCACAAAAACTATAGCGTAAAGGACAAGCCCGAATAAATCTTGTTTCCGTAAATTGTTCATGGCTGTCACCTACACTTTCTCTTTAACATTCTTGCCTAACAGGCCCGTAGGCTTGTAGAGCAGGATCAGGATCAGGATGGCAAAAGCTGCCGCATCCCGATAAGTAGAAGAGAAGAAGCCGCTGACAATGGCTTCTACCAGGCCCATGATAATACCGCCCAGCATAGCCCCCGGCAGGATGCCGATACCGCCTACTACAGCAGCAATAAAGGCTTTGATACCGGGCATCATGCCCATCAAAGGATCGATAGAGTTGTAATAGATACCTACCAGTACACCGGCTGCTGCTGCCAGAGCAGAGCCCAGAGCAAACGTCATGGAAATGATACCGTCGATATTGATACCCATGAGCCGGGCTGCATCTGCATCAAAGGATACAGCACGCATAGCTTTGCCCACTTTCGTATTATTTACAATGTAAGTCAGAGCCACCATGAGCACCAATGCACTGAGCAGGATGATGATCTGCTGATTATTGATGACCAGGCCGCCAATATGGTACACCGTCGCGTTAAATACGGCCGGGAACGTACGAGGCTGAGGAGTGACAAACAAAATCATCGCGTTTTCCAGGAAGAAGGAAACGCCGATTGCCGTAATCAGGACTGCAATCCGGGGAGCATTCCGCATCGGCCGGTAGGCAATCCGTTCAATAATGATCCCGCACAAGGCGGAACCCACCATAGCAATCAAGAGAGCAGGTATAAAAGGCAGCCCCATCTTGCTGGTTGCCACATACCCAAGGTAAGCACCCACCATGTAGATATCGCCGTGGGCAAAGTTGATCAGCTTGATGATGCCATAGATCATGGTATACCCCAAGGCGATCAGCGCATAAATACTGCCCAGGGAAACCCCGTTGATGATCTGCTGGGCAAACTGCTGGATAAAGCTTCCTCCATCCATAAGCACTCCTCCTTGTGAAAAATTTTGGCGTCAGATCAGGAGGGATGAGCCCGATCCGACGCCGTACTAAACAATGTTACAGAGTAATCTTTTCTTTAAAGGTCTGTACGCCGTCTTTCATTTCGATAATGATACCGCCGGCTACAGGGTTATGTTCCGCATCCACAGTGAATTTACCCGTGGCAACCTGGAAATCTTTCATCTTTGCGATTTCGTCCGCAATCTTCTTGCCGTCCACGCCGCCAGCCCGTTTGATAGCTTCTGCTACAACGAGGCCTGCATCATACCCATGAATAGCAAATGTATCCGGTTCTGCGTTGAATTTTGCCTTGTAGTCTTTGATGAATTTCTGTACGTGAGGATCTTTATCCTGTGCGGAATAAGCACTGCTGAAATAGGTATTTTTCAAAGCATCTTTGCCGGCGATTTCTGCCAGTTTCGGAGAATCCCAGCCATCGCTGCCCAGAATCGGGCAATTCAACCCAACTTCACGGGCTTGTTTGATGATCTTGGAAACTTCTTCATAGTAGGCAGGAACGTACAATGCCTGGGGATTAGCAGCTTTCAGCTTTGTCAGAGCAGCCTTGAAGTCCTGATCTTTAGCCAGGAAAGCTTCTTTGGCAACTACCTTGCCACCTTTTTCTTCCAGAGTCTTGGCGAATACATCCGTCAGGCCTTTGGAATAATCGCTGGAAGAATCATAGAAAATCGCTACATTCTTGATTTTCAGGGTAGAAGCTGCAAAGGCTGCCATAACCTTGCCCTGGAACGGATCTGTGAAGCAGGCACGGAAGATGAAAGGACGAACCTTGCCCTTTTCATCTACGGTGATGCCGGGAGCCGTTGCTACAGGAGCCATCAGAGGAACTTTGCTGTTCGTCACTACCGGAGTAGCAGCGGACACGCAGCCGCTGGTAGCCGGTCCGATAATGACAGAGACCTTATCCTTCGTAATCAGCTTTGTAGCCTGGTTGCCGGATTCAGAAGGCTCAGATTTGTTATCCGCTTTCACCAGGGAAATTTTCTTCCCATTGATGCCGCCCTTGGCATTGATTTCATCCAATGCCATCTGCACGCCATTATAGGTAGATTTCCCATAGTTCGCCACGTTGCCAGTTAATTCAAATAGGGCACCGATTTTGATTTCATTACTGTTTTTTGCCGCATCTTTCTTACCATCTTTGCCGCAGCCGGCAAGTAAGGAAGCTGCCACTGTAGTCATTGCCAGAACACCAACCGCTTTCTTCCACTTTTCCATCTGGAACACCTTTTCTTTCTGCAAATTGATTGCGAAAATTTCTTGCTATACCTGGTACCGTATTGACCGGCCTTGCAAGCTAAACCTATTATACGAACTAGTTCACATTTTTTCAACAATCTTTTAACAAAAAGACTGTTGTTTTTTAAATTACATGGCTGTTTTATGTAACTTTCTGAACTTGTACATATTTAATAGATTTATGTATGTTCCACATGTACTATTTGGAAGTAAGCGGTTGGATTATTCCATATTACAGGCTTACCTTCTTCAGGAAGGTTTCTTTCCCGTCTTTCATTTCGATGATGATTACAGGAACTACAGGGTTGTGTTCCTTATCTACAGTAATCTTGCCGTTAGCCATCTGGAAATCTTTGATGCCTTCCAGAGCCTTGGCAATCTTCGTACCATCGGTACCGCCGGCCTTCTTGATAGCTTCGGCAGCTACCAGAACGCAGTTGTAACCGTTCAGAGCAAAGCCATCAGGATCAGCGCTGAATTTTGCTTTGTAGTCTTTGATGAATTTCTGTACGTTAGGATCCGTATCCTGTGCAGAATAGAAGCTGGTGAAATACGTATGGTTCAGAGGTCCGGCGCCGGCGATTTCTGCCAGTTTAGGAGAGCCCCAGCCATCGCTGCCCAGAATCGGGCAGGTCATGCCGACTTCACGAGCCTGCTTTACAATCTTGGAAACTTCTTCATAGTAACCGGGTACGTACAGGGCATCCGGATTCGTAGCTTTAATCTTGGTCAGAGTAGCTTTGAAGTCCTGATCTTTAGCCAGGAAAGCTTCACGAGCGGTAATCTTGCCGCCTTTTGCTTCGAAATTCTTGATGAACACATCGGCCAGGCCTTTGGAATAGTCACTGGAGGTGTCGTTATACACAGCTACGTTCTTTACTTTCAGAGTATCGTTTACGAAAGCTGCCATAACTTTGCCCTGGAACGGGTCGGTGAAGCATACACGGAAGATGAAGGGACGAACCTTACCTTTATTATCTACCGTAATGCTGGCTGCCGTTGCAGACGGGCTGATCAGAGGTACCTTGCTGCCGGTAACAACAGGTGTTGCAGCAGAGGTAGAACCGGAAGTACAAGGTCCAACAATGACAGCTACCTTATCCTGGGTAATCAGTTTCGTAGCTGCGTTGCCGGCTTCAGAAGGCTCGGATTTGTTATCTGCAGAAATCAATTTGATTTTCTTGCCATTGATACCGCCTTTGGCATTGATTTCATCCACAGCCATTTGAGCACCATTCAGGGCAGCTTTACCATAGTTAGCTACGCCGCCGGTCAGCTCATACAAAGCGCCGATTTTGATTTCGTCACTTTTAGCAGCTTCTTTTTTGCCGCATCCTGTGGTTCCCATGGCCAACAAGGACGTCAAAGCCAATAAACTGATAGCCTTCTTCAATGTGGACATCATAAACACCTTCGCTTTCTATTCCTTTTTCTATTCCTTGTCCAGCTCTTTATATAAGACGTAACGACAAGTTTAGATACATTATAAGTACTTTATTTTTAAAAATCAACAAAAATTGTAATGTATACAGTGTTCATTAAGAATTTCGTACTTTATTTTTAATATTTATAACAAATTTCACACTTTTATTGGTTTTTTTAATTGTTTGTTCGGAATATATCGAAGATTATTTTTTAAAAAATGGTATATCCAGGTATTTATAGATTTTTTTCGAACATTTTTTTATTTTTAAGCTATACTAGTATAGGAATTCATAAATAACTTTCTGTTTGCACTATCCCGTAGGGGCGCCCCAGAGCGTAGCGGCGGTGCGCCCGAAAATCGTGTAGGATGGCCTAGCAAAGACAACTTAAAAGAATTTTATGTTGTTATAACAACATACTATGACATGTAATGGACTTATACTATAGTCAAAAGAAAGGTACGGAACCTGAAGTACCAAAAGGAGAGTGGAAATTATGAAATTCAAAGTCAACGAAAGCTGTATCGGCTGTGGGTTATGTGAAGGAACCTGTCCTTTTGTGTTCCATATGACGGATAGCGGAGTAGCAGAAGCCATTCCTGACGATGTGCCTGCTGAAGAAGAAGCCAATGCTCTGGACGCTGAAAACGGCTGCCCGGCCGGGGCTATTTCTCATGAATAATAGAGAAAAGTGAACAGTAAAAAGTGGTCAGTTGTAAAATGAACTTGAACAGTTAATCAAAAAATAAAAATCCATAGTGAAGCTTCATGTTAAAATGGTTTTGGAGAAATCATCAACAAAGGAGCAATCACTATGGATCACATCCATTCTAACACAAT
>OMUE01000143.1 GCA_900314165.1 uncultured Acidaminococcus sp. | reverse complement strand
TTCAGGTTCAGTTCCGTAGCGATACGCAGGTACAGGTCGATATCCAGGGCATTGTGATGGGTCACGAAGGGTTTTGCCGTAGCGCCGCCGGAAATGGTATTCAGGACGGGAGTTTCTACTTCCAGGAAACCTTCGTGATCCAGGATATTCCGGATGGTCTTGATGATCTGGGACCGTTTCACGAATACGTCCCGGACTTCCGGGTTCACAATCAGGTCCACATAACGCTGACGATAGCGGATTTCCTTGTCCTTCAGGCCGTGCCATTTTTCAGGCAGGGGTTTCAGGGCTTTGGACAGGAATTCCAGCTTTTGGACACGGATGGAGGGTTCGCCCATATGGGTCTTGAACACAGGGCCTTCCACGCCTACGATGTCGCCGATATCCAGCAGCTTGACCACGCTGTAGGCATCTTCGCCCATTTCATCCTTCCGGGCATATACCTGGACTTTGCCAGTCTTATCCAGCAGGTCCATGAAGCAGGTCTTGCCATGGCCACGGATGGCGGTCAGTCGGCCGGCCACCTTTACAATGGTGCCATCCGCTTCCATTTGTTCCACGTTATCCTGGATTTCCTTCGTATGATGGGTCCAGTCATAAGCGTGGCCAAAGGGCAGGATGCCCTTTTCTTCCAGTTTATGCATCTTATCCATGCGGACGGCCATCTGTTCGTTGATTTCTTCGTCCCCCATGGCTTCTTTCGCTATGTCCGTTTGGTTCTTCTTTTCGTCGGACATGAGATCACTCCTTGTTTGCTTTTTTCTTGCTGCCAGGTCTGTTGATGGCTATAATTTTGTAATCAAATTCGCCGGCCGGTGTAGTGATTTTTACTACAGTGCCTACAGTCTTACCCAGGATGGCTTTGCCCACAGGGGATTCGTTGGAAATCCGGGGAGGGTCAGCCAGAGGATCGGCTTCCTGAGTACCGACCACGGTATATTCTTCTTCATCGCCGGTTTCCATGTCCTGCAATTTGACGATTCTTCCCAGTGCTACACCATTCTCGTCTGAATCCTTAATGACCTTGGCATTTTTGAGCATATTCTGCAGTTCCAGAATCTTGCCTTCGTTAAATGCCTGAGCATTCTTGGCTTCATCGTACTCAGAGTTTTCACTAAGGTCGCCCAGGGCAATTGCAGCCTTCAGGCGTTCTGCTATTTCCTGCCGGGTTTTCGTAAGCCGTTCTTCCAGCTCGATTTCCAGCTTTTCCTTGCCTTCTTTGGTCAGAATTGTTTCTTTAGCCATTCTTCACGACTCCTTTTAAGGCGTTTCCGCCCTGTTGCTTAACTACTTACAATCTAATAAATTATAGATTTTAAGGGAATATTTGTCAATGTTACACTTGAGAGGCTTGGTGGGCTAGTGGCTAGTGGCTAGTGGGCTAGCAACTAATCCCTATAGTTAATGACCTTTTCTCGCTAATCTCCAATACAAAAATCCACAGATCCCCGCCGACTCCATGGACCCAATCGCCGTGGCAATGCCCATGGGCAGCAGGGTTTCCGGGAACATAGCGGAAGCCAGGTAGGCCAGGGGCAGCCGGGCCGTTACAATGGCAATGGCGTTATGCAAAAACGACAGTTCCGACCGGCCGATAGCACAGAAATACCCACTGAAGCTGAAATGGATTCCTGCAAAGAAGGCGTCGAAGATATAGCCCTGGAAATATTCTCCCCCGGCGTGGATGACCTGGGCATCCCCCGTAAACAGGGCCACCCAGTGAGGGGCCGTAAATTCTACAATAATTGCAATAGCGACGCCGAAGGCGGACACCAGTTTGATAGCGTCCCACAGGATCTGCCGGGCCCTGTCCCCTTTGCCGGCGCCGATATTGATGGCCCCCAGAGCGGACACGGTGCTCAGCATGGAG
This sequence comes from uncultured Acidaminococcus sp., assembly GCA_900314165.1. The sequence continues at coordinate 16,536 of OMUE01000143.1, read as the reverse complement.
GATGGTACCAGGAAGATGAAGCTGATGATTTTCTCTACAATGCCTACGGCAGCGGCGTCAATGAGCCCCCGGCCGTTAGCGATGGCCGTAATGGTCAGGAAGGAGATCTGGATGAAGCCGTCCTGGATAGCTACGGGCACCCCGATGCGCAGGATTTTTTTCAGCACGTCCCCATGGATGGCGAAATCCTCCCGGGTCACAGAGATCCCCATGGCGGAGCGGCGGATCATGATCAGGGAGATGATGACGCTGATGGTCTGGGAAAGGGTCGTGCCCAGCGCCGCCCCGGCAGGCCCCATATGCATGGGCCCCATGAACAGGATATCCAGCACGATATTGGCCACGCAGGCCACGGCTACAAAGTACATAGGGCTCTTGGAATTTCCCATGCCCCGGAAAATGGCGCTGATGATGTTGTAGGCCGTAATAGCCGGAATGCCGATGAAGCAGATGGTCAGGTAGTCCTTGGCCCCCTTCACGGCTTCCACAGGGGTGCTCATGGCGCCGGTAATCCTGCCCACCAGCAGCGTCAGGATACCCGCAGCGACAACGGACAGGACCATGAACAGCGTCACCGTGTTGCCGATGATCTGTCCGGCTTTCTTCCTATCCCCGGCTCCTACGGCCTGACCGATGTTCACCGTGGTCCCCATGGCCAGTCCCACGATCATGACCGTCAGCATGTGCATGACCTGGCTGCCGATGGCTACACCGGTAATGCTGGCTGGCCCTTCATACTGCCCGATAATGAACAGGTCCGCCATGCCGTATAAGGTTTGCAAGAAATAAGAACATAAATAAGGCAGGGAAAACGTAAGGATGTTTTTCCAGATACTGCCCTCTGTCAATGGATTTGCCATAAGTTCCTCCCAAATAAAAGCTCCCACGGACGTGAGTGCTTAGGTAAAATTTCTATCCCACATGCTTGGCCAACAAGTAAACACAGTACTGATTCATGCTGACCCCTTCTGCTTTTGAATGTTCTGCCAGAGCCTTGTGCAGGCTCTTCGGCAGCCGCAACTTGAACTGCCCGGAATATTTTTCCAGCTCCTCCGGTTCTGCTATAACAGCCCCGGATTCCAGGGCAGCTGCCAGCCATTCCCGTTTGGCATCCAACGCATTTTCAGCAGCCTCTTCCAAAGTATCCCCCACTGTCACACAGCCTGGCAGCTCCGGATACCGGGCCACATAGCCCCCTTCTTCCGGATCCGGGAGGATTTCCAGCTTATAGGGAAGCCTCAGATATTCTTCAAGCGTCTTCATGATTGGATTCCTCCTCTACGACAGATTTAACTAACTCAACTGCGTCATTTGCTTCTCCTGTTATTATAAATGGTGTCATATATGGTGTCAATTTATAAATTTCTTAATCAGCAGAAAATAGCTTAATTTAATTTTCCATCTAGACATAAAATAATAATCACTTACACTTGCTGTTTGTTCTACCTCGTAGGGGCGCCCCAGAGCGTAGCGGCGGTGCGCCCGTCAATCAAATCATGGATGAGCAGCCTGGGTGCGGGTTTACCGCCGGGGCCTACGGCCCCTCTGGAAAACCCCTACGAAGTTATAATTGAAAGTTAATTACGGTGTTCTATACCAGTGGGCTAGTGGTCCGCTGGACGGACACCCCCACCACCGTTCCAACTCTTGGATCCCCGGATAGGAACGGTCCCCCGCCCCCGCTGAAGCGAGGGCGGACTGGGCGCAGCCCGGCCAGGGGCCTACACTGACCAAGAGTCTCAGGCCCTGTCACCAGCGTGACTGTTTTTGTGGCGTGAAGCAGTTCACAAATTCACCGCGTCCGTTGATCCGGCGACGGTTTTATGCCGGTCATAAGGACGATGAACAGTGAAATTGTGAACTGTAGCCACAAAAATGCGGAGCGATGGCGACAGGGCCTGAGGCGTCGAGAGAAATGTTCCGGTGCGACCTACACCTGGTCATTGCGACAGCAACGGGCAATCTTTGGCAGTATCCAGTGACAAACTAAAAGGGACTGTGATATTTCACAGTCCCTTAACTTTTAAATTGGCAGGAGTACTAGGATTCGAACCCAGATCGACGGTTTTGGAGACCGTAGCTCTACCATTGAACTATACTCCTGTGGAGCGGAAAACGAGATTCGAACTCGCGACCCCCACCTTGGCAAGGTGATGCTCTACCACTGAGCTACTTCCGCATTGGCGACCCAGGACGGACTCGAACCGACGATCTCCGCCGTGACAGGGCGGCATTCTAACCAACTGAACTACTGGGCCACACGTCAGTCGCCTGACAGGTATTTATAATACCATAGTTCCAGCGACTTGGCAAGTACTTTTTTATCTTACTCTCTCAGCTTAGCTTCGAAAGCTTCGTTTACGTGTTCCGTAATGTGTTTGATGATTGGATCAATGTCCCCATCCTGCAGGGTGCGGGTCAGATCCTGGAACACCAGGTTGAAGGCCACGGACTTGCAGCCCGGTTTCACCTGGATGCCGGTGTACACGTCGAACAGGCTGACTTCTTTCAGCAGAGGACCGGCTTCGCTGCGGATTTCTTCCATCAGATCTACCGCGGACACGTTCTTAGGCACTACCACAGCCAGGTCACGGGAGGTGCTGGGGAATTGAGGAATGTGGACGAATTGCGGCACTTTTTCCGCATCGGCCACGAAGCTGTGGAGATCCATTTCCAGTACGTAGGTTTCCGCATTCAGGCCAAACCGTTCCTGGGTGGTCGGATGCAGGGCACCCATAACGCCCACCACTTCACCGTTGTGCACAATCAGGCAGCTCTTGCCGGGATGCATGAAGGGTTCCTTGCAGGCTTTGTATTCCACGCCTTTAGCCTGCAGTACATCCAGGACACCTTCCAAGATGCCCTTCAGGTCGTAGAAGTCCACGGCGTCCTTGGCTTCCGTCCAGTTCAGTTCGTTGCGGCGGCCGCTGAGGACGATGCCCAGACGGGTCTTTTCTTCCGGCAGTTCCGTCAGAGGCAGAGCTTTCGGAATGAATACCCGGCCTACTTCGAACAGGGCAATCCGGTCGCTCTGGCGAGCCTGGTTGTAAGCAGCGGTATTCAGCAGGGACGGGATCAGCGTGGTGCGCATGGTCTTAAAGTCGTCGCTGATGGGGTTCATGATATCGATGGCCTTACGCCGTACATCATCGGCAGGCAGGCCCAGTTTGTCGAAGTTGTTGGCATTGATGAACGTGTAGGACATGATTTCGTTCAGGCCGGCGTCTGCCAGATAGGTCTGGACTTCGTCCTTTACGTCTTCCACAGGGTTCTGACCGCCACGGGCCATATCCAGCTGGGGCAGGGTGGACGGAATCAGGTCGTAACCGTGCATCCGGGCCACTTCTTCGCTCAGGTCCGCATCGCAGGAGCAGTCATACCGCCAGGTAGGTACGGTGACTTTCCAGGATTTGGCATCCGTATCGTCCACCGTGAAGTTCAGGGTAGTCAGGATGTCCTTCATTTCCTGGTCGGAAATATCGTTGGTGCCGATGCGGCGGCGCAGAGCGTCGGGGTTTGCGGTAATGACCACAGGTTTTTGTTCCACAGGGTAGTCTTCCACGACGCCGGCTACGGCATCGCAGGCGCCCATTTCTTCCAGCAGATGGACGGCACGGTCCAGGGCATCGTGGTTGCGGATGGTATCCACGCCCCGTTCAAAACGCTGGGAAGCTTCGGACCGCAGACCCAGATCCTTGGAGGTATGGCGGATGCTGGGGCCGTAGAACGTAGCGGATTCCAGCATAACGTTCACAGTCTTGTCCGTGACTTCCGTTGCCAGACCGCCCATAACGCCGCCCAGGCCCACGGCCTTTTCCGGGTCCGCAATGACGATCATGTTGGGGTTCAGGTCCCGTTTCTGGCCATCCAGGGTAATCAGGGTCTCCCCTTCTTTAGCCCGGCGTACATGCCATTCGTGATTCACTACGGTGTCGTAGTCGTAGGCATGCATGGGCTGGCCTTCTTCCATCATGACGAAGTTCGTCACGTCTACTACGTTATTGATAGGACGGATGCTGACCGCACGCAGCAGTTTCTGCATCCATTCCGGAGATTCTTGGACTTTGATGTTCGTAATCATGCGCATGGAGAAGCGAGGGCACAGGTCCGTGCATTCGATCTTTACGGAAGCTTTGTCCGCAGCGTTGCCGCCGGCAGCGTCCTTCGTGGTCAGAGCCGGCAGGGTCAGAGGTTTGTCCAGCACAGCGGACACTTCCCGGGCCAGGCCCAGCATATTGAAGCAATCGCCCCGGTTTGCGGTCAGATCGATATCCAGCACTACATCGTTGAGCCCCAGCACTTCTTTGATATCCACGCCGATAGGAGTGTCAGCCGGCAGGATGAAGATGCCGTTCCGTTGTTCCGGCAGCAGCAGCTTGGCGTCAATGCCCAGTTCTTCGGCGCTGCACAGCATGCCGTTGGAATCCAGGCCACGCATTCTGGCTTTCTTCAGCTTCATGCCGTTGGGCAGATGGGAGCCTACGACGGCCACGGGTACCATGTCGAACTGGTGCACGTTCTGAGCACCGGTCAGGATCTGAACCAGTTCCCCCTGGCCCAGATCCATCTGGCACACCCACAGGTGGTCGGAGTTAGGATGCCGTTCGATTTGGGCCACCTTGCCGGTGATAACCCCTTCCAGGCCTTCGCCCAGATGGATGACCCGTTCTACTTCCAGGCCTACATGGGTCAGTTTGTCGGCCAATTCTTCAGGAGTGACCGGAATCTCCACATATTGTTTCAACCAATTGATAGATGCTAACATGTTTCCTTTGCCTCCCTATTAGAACTGACGGATGAACCGCATGTCGTTTTCGAAGAACAGACGCAGGTCGTCGATGCCGTAGCGCAGCATGGCGATCCGTTCTACGCCCATACCGAAGGCAAAGCCGCTCATCTTGTCCGGATCGTAACCGCTCATACGCAGTACGTTGGGATGCACCATGCCGGCGCCCAGGATTTCCAGCCAGCCGGAGTTCTTGCAGACCCGGCAGCCTTTGCCGCCGCAGATGACGCAGCTGATATCCACTTCGCAGGAAGGTTCCGTGAAGGGGAAGAAGCTGGGACGCAGGCGGATTTTGACGGAAGAGCCGAACATTTCCTTGCAGAACAGTTCCAGAGTGCCCTTCAGGTCGGACAGGCTGATGTTCTTGTCCACCACCAGGCCTTCTACCTGATGGAACATGGGAGAGTGGGTGGCATCGTAGTCATTACGATATACAGCACCGGGGCAGATCATGCGAATGGGAGTATTGGGCAGCCGGGACTGCATGGTCCGGGCCTGGACACCGGAGGTCTGGGTCCGCATGAGGATTTCGTCCGTAATGTAGAACGTGTCCTGCATGTCCCGGGCCGGATGGTCTTTCGGCAGGTTCAGTGCTTCAAAGTTGAAGTAGTCCGTTTCGATTTCCGGACCTCCTTCCACTTCAAAACCCATGCGCATGAAGATCTTCTTGATATCCCGCAGGGTTTCCGTCAGAGGATGCAGATGACCCACAGCCGGCTTCCGCCCGGGCAGGGTGATGTCCAGGCTTTCAGAGGCCAGCTTTTCTTCCAGCTGCTTCTGTTCCAACAATTTCATCTGTTCGTTTATACGTTGTTCCGCTTTGGCCCGGACTTCGTTAACCATCTTGCCAATCCGGGGCCGTTCCTCCGCGGCTACATCGCCCAGAGTCCGGAGAATGGAGGTCAGAGCCCCCTTCTTGCCCAGATACTGGACACGGATATTCTTTAAATCTTCTACACTTTTGACTTCGCTAAGATCTTTTTGGATCTTATCCCGCAATTCCTGCAGTTTGTCGCTCATTGTCACGCCTCCTAAAAAAAATAAAACCTCCGCCCCACAAGGGGCGAAGGTTCGCGGTACCACCCTATTTTGTACTTTCACAGCTTGTAACGCAGCCACCGCCGGACCTACTCCGTTCAGCCCGAATGCTCCCAGGTGAACTTCGTTCCCGGCTTCCCACGCGGCTCCCACCTATCCCGCGCTCTCTGCAGGTCCACTCCAAAGAACTACTCTCCTGTTCATGGCACATTGTATATGGTTAACGTTGTTATTATAGCATGTTGAAATCAAGGTTGCAAGGAAAAACGGGCGGGCCGCACTTCGTTTGGCACGCCCCTACATTGTTGTCATAAGAAAACCTGTAGGGGCGTGCCAGAGCGCAGCGTCGGCCCGCCCGCTTCTTTATTTCACATATACAATCGTCGCCCCGAAACCGCCCTCATTCATGGGAGCCATTTCGGTCTTGGATACGTTGGGATGCTGGTCCAGATACTCCAACAGGCCCTTCCGCAACATGCCCGTGCCTTTGCCGTGAACTAAGCGGAACCGGTCCATGCCGGCCAGCAGGGCGTCGTCGATAGCCTTGTCCACATAGGGAATGGCTTCGTCCACGGTCTTGCCCCGGACGTCAATCTGCACCGTTGCATCCTGAGCCTTCTTCACGAACATGGTATGAGCCGGATTGCTGCTCTTCTTCAGCGTCCTGTGGGTGCTCTTAGGCTGGCTGGGCGCTTCCTTCAGCAGCAGACAGTCCTTCATGTGCAGGTTCATCTTCATGATACCGATGCGCACGGTGACTTCATTGCCGTTGATGGACGTAATGGTGCCGCTCTGGCCCAGCTTCTTTACGTAGATCTTCTTGCCCACGGCCGCGTTGCCGCTGGTAAGGCCCTGGCCTTCCGGCAAAGGCTTACCGTCGATGGAGAAGTTCTTGTTCAGCACCTTCCGGGACAGCTCCGCCAGCTGTTCCACCTTGGCAGATTCCACCAGGTTCTGGTTGGCCCGCAGTTCCTTCAGGATGGACGTACTTTCCCGACGGGCGTTCCGGAACAGCTCGTCCGCCTGTTCCCGGGCCTTCCGCAGGATGGCGTTCCTGCTCTTTTCCAGCTCGCTCTTTTCATAGGCCAGGGAATTCTTCAGGTACTCCGCCTGCCGCTGCAGGGCTTCGATTTCCGTCTTCCGGCTTTCGTATTCCCGGCGCTCCCCTTCCAGATTCTGCAGCACCCGTTCCATATTGCTGTGGCGCTCACTGATGAAGGTCCGGGCTTCTTCCAGGATTTCTTCCGGCAGGCCCAGTCGCTGGCTGATGTAGAACGCATTACTGGAGCCAGGCACGCCCATGAGCAGCTTATACGTAGGCCGCAGGGTCTCCGGATTGAATTCCACGCTGGCGTTCTGCATGCCCTCATGCTCATAGGCAAAGGTCTTCAGCTCGCTGTAGTGGGTGGTCATGATGGTCAGGACTTTCCGGTCGAACAGGTACTCGATCATGGCCATGGCCAGGGCCGCACCTTCTGTAGGATCCGTTCCGACGCACACTTCATCCACCAGCACCAGGTCCCCCTCCTTCACTTCCTTCAGGATGGAGATCATGTTCGTCATGTGGCCGGAGAACGTGGACAGACTCTGCTCGATGCTCTGTTCGTCCCCGATGTCCGCATACACGCCGCCAAATACGGGCAGCACAGCTTCTTTGGCCGGCAGGAACATACCTGTCTGGGCCATAAGGGCAAACAGGCCCACAGTCTTCAGAGCTACGGTCTTACCACCGGTGTTAGGACCGGTGATTAAAAGAGTCGTAAAACCGTCGCCAAGATTGATGTCCAGGGGCACCACCGTTTCCTGATTCAGCAGGGGATGGCGGCCACCAACGATGCGGATTTTCTGCACCAGGCTCATAATGGGCCGGCAGCAGTGGAACTTCTGGGCCATGGCAGCCTTGGCGCCGATCAGGTCGATCTGGGCCGCAATCTGCAGGGAGCTCAGGATGTTGTCCGCTTCCGCCCCTACGTTGGCCGTCAGGGTCCGCAGGATCCGCTCCACTTCCGCCTGTTCTGCCAGGATATATTTCTTGATGTCGTTGTTCAGGTTTACCACGGCCATGGGTTCGATGAACAGCGTAGCTCCCGTGGCGGACTGGTCGTGGACCACACCCGGGAAGTTCAACCGGTATTCCTGCTTAATGGGGATCACGTACCGTTCCTCCCGCATGGTCACCAGGGCGTCCTGGAAATATTTCTGGTTCACGGGATCGTGGAGGATGGAATTCAGTTTGTCCTTCACCCGGTTTTTGGCCGTCAGGATGCCGGTCCGCAGGCCTGCCAGCTTCGTGGAAGCCGTATCCTTCACTTCGCCCTTTTCGTCCAGTACGGAATTCAGCTGCTTGCCCAGCCGGGAAAAATCCGCCAGTTCCGGTCCGTAGACCTGGAGCGCCGGCGTCTCCTCCGTCTCTTCCGTCAGGAACTGCTTCAGATGCCGCAGGCCGTCTATAGTATCCCCGATGGCCTTAAAATCTTCCGGTTCCAGCACACTGCCTACCCGGGCCCGCTTCACCAGAGGGGAAATGTCGCTCATGCCCCCCAAAGGCAGCCGTTTGCCCTCATCCAGCAGCTGCAGGGCTTCCGCCGTTTCTTCCTGGGCCTGTTTCACCTGGTCGAAACGGGAAGAACTCTGCAGCTCCAGAGCCAGATTATGGCCCAGGGAGGTACCGGCAAAGTCTGCCAGGATTTCCTTTACTTTATCAAATTCCAGCGTATTGACTGCAAAACGTGCCATTATAAGACTCCTCTAAAATAATGTCCTCGTGTGGTATGGGGTCTGTTTTCTTCCACCAGGGTGTCCCCATCCAGTACGCCCCGGTACAGAGCCGTAATCTCCCCGGTTTCCTCCAAGGAATAGCTGCGGCTGTCTATGCGCAGCCGGGCGATGCCGGCTTTTTCCATTTCTTTTACGTTGGTCAGCATGGACAGGGGATGGCCGTTCAGGACGTGCATGCGGCCAAACTGGTCCTGCTTCAGAGGGAACCGTTCCTTCTTCCGGTCTTCCAGATAGCCCGGTTCCTTGCACTTGAAGCTGCAGGAGCCCTTGTCCAGATGGCCCAGGAAGCTGCCTTCCACGCAGTATTCCGACACCATCATTTCCAAGGCCCCTTCTGCCAGGCATTCTACGGGCACAGGGGACTTGCGGACCAGCTTGCCCACCTGGGCCAGGGTCAGTTCCGGAGACAGGGTCACGCCGCTGAAGCCGTTTTCCTGCCAGAACAGGAGGCTCTGGCTGTTAAAGGCGTTCATGTCGTAATCCAGCCACAGGGGCAGGCCCGTTTCCTGAGCCATTTCCACCAGGCCGTTATTGGCAATTAAGAGGCCGTCCGGCTCCAAGGCCTTCCAGTTGGCCATGGCCTGCCGGAAATACTTCAGCTGACCTTCGCTGACGATGCGGCTGGTAGCGGCGTACCATTTCTTGCCCCGCTGCTGCACCCACTGGGCAATCTGTTCGTAGTCCTTCAGGGTCAATAGGGGCAGCGTAAAGCTGTCGCCCCCTACCAGCAGCACGTCCGCTCCGGCGTCCAGGGCTGCTTTGGCCTTGTCCAGGGTGTCGATCTGTACAGCCAGTTCGCTGTGCTTGCGCAGGGAATGGTTTTCCCGCTGCTGCAGGTAATGTGGCTGGAACACCGTGCGCTTCCGGGTGGGCAGGAAAGCCTCCAGCCGGTTCTGCTGCAGCTGTTCCACGGCTTTGCGACGGGCTTCGTTGATTTCGCTCATGGGTACCATGACGCCGTCGTCTACGTGGAGCACCAGTTCTCCCAGGCCGAATTCCGTAGTGCCCATGCGGTCGATCTGCTTGCGCACCGTCTTTTCGTCCAAGGCGTGCTTCCGGGCTGTTTCCACGATGAAATCCGTTTGGGCGTCCCCCACATTGCCCTGGTCATCCGTCATGTGGATGGTCATGGGCTGTCCCAGATGGGCCGTTACTTCTACGTACAGGGGAATCCGCCGCTTGTGGTCTTCCCCAAAGAACTGGCCTGCGTAGGCCATGAGGGGATTGTCAAAGGTTCGGAACACCCGGTCGTTGAGCCGGATGCCCTTGGGTACGCTGATGGTGACCTGGCTGCCGGCCAGAGCCTTGGCCGTTTCTTTGCCGTTCTGGATCATCTTGTCCACGGAAGTACCTACACGGCCCCCTACGCTGACCCAGAATTCCAGGCCGTCTCCCAGATGCAGGTCCTTGTCCAGCTTGATGGTACCTTGGGTGTGGTCCTTGGACAGGCTGGTAACCCGGCCCATGAGCACGCCCCGGTTATTGGGCCGCCGGTCGCTCATCATGGTGCGGCCGGGACGCTTTTCCAGGTACGCCGTGGTAAAGTCCCGGTTGAAGATCTGTTCGATATTCTGTTTATCTTCCTCCGGCACGTGGTAATGGCCGGCAAAATAGCTGTCGATAGCCCGACGGTAGATGTCCGTCACTACGGCCACGTATTCCGGCCGTTTCATACGGCCTTCGATTTTAAAGGAGCACACCCCCGTCTCAATGAGCTGGGGCAGGATATCCAGGGTATTCAGGTCCTTGGGGCTCAGCAGGTAATGGCCGGCGTCCACGTGGGACAGCATGTCCTGGCCTTCCCCGTTAACCAGTGTGTAGGGCAGCCGGCAGGGCTGTGCACAGCGGCCTCTGTTGCCGCTGCGGCCGCCGATCATGCTGCTCATGAGGCACTGGCCGCTGTAGCACACGCACAGGGCGCCGTGCATAAACGTTTCGATTTCACCGGGGGTGGTGTCCACCACGGTTTTCAGGTCCTTCAGGGTGGTTTCCCGGGCGATAACCGCACGGGGCATGCCCTGGTGGTACGTGAACACGGCCCCGGCAGAGTTTGTCACAGTCATCTGGGTACTGGCATGGAGGGGCAGCTCCGGTACCAATTGCCGGGCCAGCCGGATAATGCCCATGTCCTGGACGATGATGCCGTCGATGCCGATATTGCTGAGGAACGTGAGATAGTCCCCTACGGCAGGCATTTCCTCGTCGTCCACCAATGTATTCACGGTCACGTAGATCCGCACGCCGTGAAGGTGGGCGAAGACGATGGCCCGCTGCAGCTCTTCCCGGCCGAAGTTTTCCGCATAGGCCCGGGCACCAAACTGGCTGCCGCCCAGATACACGGCGTCCGCACCTGCGTACACCGCCGCCTCCAAAGCCTGCCACGTTCCCGCCGGTGCCAATAATTCCACTTGTTCTTTATTCATGTAATTCTCCTATAGTCCAAAAACCTAAGGTTGCGATTTGATTATGACATTTTATTTTATCATATTTTGTATAGGTGTGAAACAAGAAACCCGCTTCCAAGAGTAATCAAAAAGCCGCCCTAACGGCGGCTTTTTGATTACTCTACATGGAATTTAAACACATAATCCCTTAGGGGCGTGCTCATGCTCTTGGTGTACAAGGCACGGATGGTGTAGTCACCGGGATTGCTGAAACTGCAGAACAGGATGGTAGTACCGGGACTGCCGGCAGCCCCTGTGGGATTCTGCATGGGCAGGTAGAAGGAATGGCCCAGGTTCACAAAACCGGGCTGAGCACTCTTATCCACCAGCACCCAGTTATTGCCGGACGTAGGGTTGGCATCCAGATACAGGGCCACCAGCTCCCCGGCCTTCAGGTCCAGGGTCATATCCTGGGCATTCTGGGTCACCTTGTAGCTGGTCAGCAGCCGGGCACCCTCGGCCACGTCAATGGCCTTCAGGATCTTCGTATAGGGCAGCACCGTGTCATAAGGCCCGTCCACAGCGGTTGCCATATGGATCCCGTCTTCCCCGTACACAAAGCTTTTGCCTTCCAGATTATCCTTATAGTCCGGTGCGTTGGTATACAGCAGGTCCCGGTCCTCCAGCAGGGTCCCGTGGACTGCGTCCAGGTTCAACCCTCCGTACACGGTCTGGTTCCCCTCCGCCTTCAGCACAATGCTGAACAGCGTGGGCCGGTTCACCGTGACCTCATAGGACAGGGCTGCCTTGCCGCCGGCCTTCCGGCCCAGCTCGTTAGCCTTCTCCTTGATAATATGATTCACGTTGGCCTGCAGGGATGCATCCTTCAGGCCATCCACATAGGGTACATCCCCCTGGGCAGAACCATCCTTATAGTTCTCCCGGACCAGGGTAATGTGCCCGAAGGCCAGCACCTGGGCCGGCAGGGCAAAACAAAGCAGCGTCAAAAGCGTCAGTAGAATTTTCATAAAAAGCCTCCTGCTTCTATAAATACAGCGTTTGGAAAGGTTCCAGCACGCTGCGGTCTTCTATCACCGAAGCCCTTTCTCCTAATTCTACACGGTTCTTAGCTACCAGTATACCCTTAACTTGTGAATTTTTCCCGATATTTATGGTACCCCCGGAATAGAGGAACACCTTATCCAGCACCACATCTTCCCGGATATACACACTTTTGGCGCAGAAGATCCGGAAATCGCCCTGAAGCTGGAATCCCTTATCCAGGATTATGGGATTTTGGCAGACAAACAGACCCCGGCCTATCAGTTTCCGGCTCCCGGCGTATTTGAATACGTCCGTGTTTTTGTCCAGCTGGGTATAGTACACATAGCCCTTTACCGGCTGGGCCAGCCTGTTCCCATCGGGTATGGGGCCTGCCGACAGCTGGGCGTAGGGCAGCAGATCCAGCTTCGTCCAATCCGTGCCCGGCATTCTGAGGCTATAGCGGTTAGCACTCATGGGCTTATAACCGGTTTCCGTTTCCAGCCACAGGGTCTCCTGCCAACCCAGGTCTCCTGCTAAGGGCACGCTGCTGCAAGCCACCTGTAAGGTGGGAACCTCCGGTCCCAGCTTTACGGAAGCCAGGAGCCGGGAGCCCTGCCTTTCGTCCATAGGCGTATCGGTTCTCACGCTGCAGCAGCTGGTCAGCAGCTGGGCCCATTGCCGGGCGGCCAGCCGGTCTTTCTGGTTGATCAGCTGCTGCCACAGGATCCTGCCCAGAGCTGCCAACACGAGAGTACCTGTGGCCAGAAGCAGCAGGAACACCAGGCTCACTGCTCCCGGCTTCCTACGTCTGCTGCCGTTCAAAACGAAACACCTCCCGAAAGGTTTTCTTAGCCCCCGTAGGCCTGTAGGTCAGCTCCATGGTCCAGGCTACCAGCTCCGGTGCCGGCTGGGTCAGGCGCAGCTCTGTCACGGCAATATGGGGCGGGGACAGAGGATTCACGCCGGCCTGGTTGGCCCGGGCGCTCCAGGCTTCACTGTACAGGGCCAGGCAGTTGGCCGTCTGGGACTGCTTCAGGTAGAACAGCCGGCGCTGGGGATTGTTGTGGCTGTAGCAGGTAATAGACGTCCCTGTGCTGTCCAGTTCTACCTCATCCACCTGGTACATGAAGTAGGTTTCCAGCCGGGTGGCCAGTTCCTGATTCAGCCGGTTCAGCTCCCACTGCCCCTTCAGATACCGGATGCCCCGGAAGCTCTGGGTCACCAGAGCCAGGGCTCCCTGCAGCAGCACCATAAGGCACACCAGGCCCGCACAGGCTTCCAACAGCACGCTGCCCCTAGCCTTTCGTAAACCGGGCCAGCGTACACAGGCTTTTTTCTCCTGATCCATAGACCGTCACTTTCCTTAGGGTCACACCAGCCATAGCCGTCGGCTCCCGGGACACCTGAAATGTAAAGCCCCGGGCCAGTTCCTGAGCCGGCTCCACCTGATTCAGGCAGGCCATGGCCACCCGGGCGGCCTGCTCCACCTGCTGCTGACGGACCAATAGCTTCATGAGCAGGGCCCAATGCTGGCAGAACAGCACACTGCCCAGGGATAAGATCGTGCAGGCCCACAGGGCGTCCAGCAGCACAAAGCCCTTACTCCTTCTGTTCTTTGGCATTTTTCTCATTTTCCAGTACCATCCGCCCGGTCACAGGCTGGAAATACAAGGTTCGGGACAGCCCCGGCAGCGCAGGATTCCGGACAGTGACCCGGAACATGTTCTGCACATTGCCCGTAGCCGTAAACTGGCCGTCCACCCCGTTCTGCAGCTGGACCCTGCCCAGGCCCATACCAGCCCAGTCCAGCTCATGCCTGCTGCTGTCAAGATGGTCCCAGCTCAGGATCGTACCCCTTTTTTGCACCTTGACCGGCCCATTATGGAGGTACATGGCACATTGCTGGGCCGTTGACAAATAGTCCGTCACCAGCCCGAACCCCGTATCCAGCTGCAGCCGTTCGCCTTGATCCAGGAACCACTGGCCCAGGGGCAGCACCATAGCCCAGGTCAGGGCCATGAGGCTGAGCCCCAGAATCAGGTCCGGCAGCAGGAAGGCAGGGTGTTTAGGCTTTACCAGTGCCAGGATTTTAATCCCCAGCAGCTGCGCTGGAACTAGTAGATCTCTTATCCAATTTATCACTGGAAACTTTAGTCTTTTTATCAGACAATGTAGCCGTAAAAGCCTTATTTTTACTATCGTAGTCAATCCCATCATAATTCTTCTGAGGAACATAGTTTCCATTTTTCAGAGTATCAATAGGCTCAGCCCCTAGTGTTCCCTCGCCATTTTCCAGTTCATACACTTTTGCCGCACTGTCCAGCATAGCCAGATTGTTGATAATCTCCGTGTCCTTGGACTTATTCATGGCCGTCTGGACAGAGGGCAGCAGGGCCGCCACCATGACCCCGATAATGGCCATCACCGCAATAACCTCAATGAGGGTGAACCCCGGTTTTTTCTTCCGTTTCACAGTCTTTGCTGCAGTATTGGTTTTTTCATTGGTTTCGTTCATAGTGCATTGCATTTCTTGTTCCATGATAAAATCTCCTTTTGTAAAATGTACATACTTGGTAGGTTCATCTCAAGCCCGTCCAGCGGACCCTCTTCGCTCTTCGCTCTTCGCTGTTCCCCGTTCACTTCTCATTGCATCGCCATACCGCTCATCAGTTCCTGCATCGGGGAAAGCACCAGGTACATCAATCCGGCACTGCCGGCAGCCAGGCACAGCAGCAGCGCAGGTTCCAGCAGTTTCTTGGCCCGGTCCAGCTTGGCCTTGAATGCCCGTTCCTTGATGGCAGCCCCTTCAGCCAGCATGGCTGCCAACGTGCCGCTTTCTTCGCCGATGGCGATGAATTCGCAGGTCATGGCACTGAACAGCCCTGGATTTTCTCTGGCACCCTGGCTCAGGGAACTGCCTGCCAAAATGGCCTGTTCCAGCTGCCGGCCGGCGTTCCGTAATTGCCGGGTAGGCAGGATCCGCCCCGCTGCGGGCAGAGCTTCGTCCAGCAGCATGCCGCCACTGAGCAGCAGGCCCAGCAGCTGGCAGTAGCGGATTTCCCAGAATTCCCGGTAACACCCTCGCAGCACCGGCAGATGCTGCAGCAGGGCGGCCTTGTAGGGGCGGGCCAGCAGCAGGCCCCACAGGGCCGTGGGCACCAGGCTCAGGCCCAGGGCAGGCCTTGCCGACCCCAGCTGCCGCAGCCTCATGAGCAGCTCCAGAGCCGGAGAAGGCCGGACGTGAAGGCTTTGGAACATATTCATGAGCACGGGCAGCACGCTGCCCACGAAATAGCCCCCGATGCCCAGGGCCAGCACCAGCACGATACAAGGGTACAGGCAGGCCTGCTGCAGGGATTTGGCCAGCTGCCGCTGCTCCTCGTAAAATTCCGCCAGCCGCTTCAGGATGTACACGGTCCGGCCGCTTTTTTCCCCGGCAGCCACCAGGGACGCTGCCATAGGATCCAGTTCCCGGCTGTGTTTGGCCAGAGCCTGGGACAGGGCGAAGCCGTTTTTCAGGTCCCGCTCCAGCTCCCGGCTCAGGCGGCACAACTGGGGATTTCGGCCCAGGCTCACCATATGCAGGGCCTTCAGGATGGGAATGTCTCCTTCCAGCAATAGCCCCAGCTGCCGAAAAAACTCCGTCTTCTCGGCCAGGGTCAGGCTTTGGGACAGGCGCAGGGGCTTTTCCAGGGGGCTCAGCTTCCGCAAATGCAGGATATAGGCATAGTTTTGTTTCAATAAGAGCCCCGCTTCCCGGCTGTCCTCCGCCGTCAGGACACCCCGGCAGATCTGGCCCTGGCGGGTCCGGGCTTTCCACCGATATTCTTCCATAGGTTTCACCTCCTTTTTATGGTCTCAGGAACCATATTCCCCGCCTCTAAATCGTTTCCTTTAATTTTTCCGTTAAAGCCAAAAACGCGCATTGTACAACAAAAAGGTCGATTCAGGCACAAAAAGACCCGGTATTTTCTAAAATTGAAAATACCGGGTCTTTTCTCTTGTTTTTGGGAGATTTCTCTGAAAATCTCTATGATTTGACAGCCGCTCATCAGGCTCTAGTACGATAAACCACAAATAACTTTCATATTGCACAAACCTGTAGGGGCGCCCCAGAGCGTAGCGGCGGTGCGCCCGCCAAGGATTCCTTTTTTTTAATAGCTTTAGTGGGCTTATCTTTCGATAAGCCCCTACGGATGCGTGTCGGTTGTTTGGTCTTTTGGTCAATGTACATTGAAAATCCGTAGGGGCGCATCGTATGATGCGCCCACCGGGAGTTCCTTGCATAAACAAACCTGGTGGGTTCATCTCTCGATGAACCCCTACGGATGCGTGTCGGTTGTTTGGTCTTTTGGTCAATGTACATTGAAAATCCGTAGGGGCGCATCGTATGATGCGCCCACCGGGAGTTCCTTGCATAAACAAACCTGGTGGGTTCATCTCTCGATGAACCCCTACGGATGCGTGTCGGTTGTTTGGTCTTTTGGTCAATGTACATTGAAAATC
>OMUE01000131.1 GCA_900314165.1 uncultured Acidaminococcus sp. | reverse complement strand
AAAGAGTTTTCATAGCTCTCCATTATTATTGTAATGTGTAAAACCCCAGAATACAAGCGATTTGGGCGTATTTTGCTATATACTCGCCACCAGCCTTGAGAACGAACCCACCACCATCCTACGGATGGTCCCCCGCCCTTGAAAAGGGCGGACTTGAACAAACCAGCAATGTCTTTTCTTTCAAATCCTATATTTCTCCCTGTCCGCCCTTTTCAAGGGCGGGGGACCAGTCCTGAACAGTAAGCCAAGAGTCGGACTGGTGGTGGGTTTATGCTCTGTCTACTTTACAATACATTCGAAAAGTGTTAGAGTAGTTATGTATACAATCTTTTTGGGTTTTGCCATAAGGAGGCTTTTATAATGATCAAAAAAAGAATTGTCGGTATCTGCGGTGTGGGCCACGTAGGCGCTCACGTAGCTTTCTGCCTGGGCATGATGGGCATTGCCGACGAAGTCCGTCTGTATGATTTGAGAGAAAAGAGAACCATCGGCGAATGCAACGACCTGAACGATGCTGCTATGTTCCTGCCGAATCGGACCATCTATAAGATCGTAGATGCTGCTGGTTTGAAGGATTGCGATATTATAGTCAACTCTGTAGGGAATATCGAACTGTGCAAATCCCTCAACAGAGACTCCGAACTGGAAAACAGCGTAAAGCAAGTGTCCGACATGATTCCTAAAATCATGGCCGGCGGCTTCAACGGCATCTTCGTGAACATCACGAACCCCTGCGACGTTATCACCCGCCTGATTTCCAAACTGTCCGGTCTGCCGAAAGGTCATGTTCTGGGCACCGGCACCATGCTGGATACTGCCCGCCTGGTTCATCAGGTTTCCAAATACACGGGCCTGGATTATCGGGGCTTCAATGCCATGATGATCGGCGAACACGGCAATGCACAGATGGCTGTATGGAGCCATGTGAACTTTGCCGGCCGCTCCCTGCCCCAAATGGAAGAAACGCTGGGCGTAAAACTGGATCGGGATGCCATTCAAACGGATGCTATCCAGGGTGGCTGGGTAACGATGGTTGGTAAGTGGTGCACGGAATACGGCATTGCTTCTGCTGCCGCTACCATGGTCCGCACCATCCTGCATGATGAAAAACGGATCCTCCCCTGCTCCGCTCCTCTGGACGGGGAATACGGCGCTCATGACATCTTCGCCGGCGTACCGGCCATCATCGGCAAGGACGGCGTAGAAAAAGTCATCGAACTGGATCTGAGCCCTGAAGAAAAAGAAAGCTTCTCTCAGAAGCTGGCTGCTATTGCTACCAATGTGAAGAAGGGCGAAGCTATTCTGGCGGCAAAATAATAGAGAAGAGCGAAAAGGTAAGAGCGAAGAGTAGTGCGCAGCACTGCCCCCTCGCCATCTTACGATGGCCCTCTCCCCCTACGAGGGCGACAGCCCTCTAGCTGGCTTCGTATCATTCTACAAAAAAATTCCGGAACCGAAGGTTCCGGAATTTTTTTTGTGAAATGATGTGCAGCGCACACTACCCTCTAACGTCTAAAATCTAACGTCTCAATTACCTGTACTCACAATCCTCGGCGTGGTCGTTGATGATGCCGATGGCCTGCAGGTAGGAGTAGATAATGACGGGGCCGACAAATTTAAAGCCCCGTTTTTTCAGATCCTTGCTGACTTTTTCTGACAAGGGGTCTTTGGCAGGCATATCGGCCATGGATTTCAGATGGTGGTCTATGGTTTTACCCTCTGTAAAGGCCCAGATGTACTTGTCAAAGCTGCCGAATTCCTTCTGGACTCGCAAAAAGGCCTGGGCGTTTGTTATCACAGACGCAATCTTCAGCTTATTGCGGATGATGCCCGGATTCTGCAACAGTTCGTCCACTTTTTCCTGGGTATAGGCCGCCACTAAAGCCGGATCAAAATTGTCAAAAGCCTGCCGGTAGTTGGCTTCCTTATTGAGGATGGTGGACCAGCTGAGCCCGGCCTGCATGCCTTCCAGAACCAGCATGGCAAACAGCTCCTGTTCCCTGTGTTCCGGTTTGCACCAACGGTTGTCATGGTAGTCCAGCATAGCTTCAGAAGCGTGCACCCAGTTCCAGTCACACCGTTTTTTCTGTGTAGTAGTCATATTGTGTTATTCTCCAATGCAGCATGTCGCCCCCGTAGGGGGAGAGGGCCATTGTGATAGCAATGGCGAGGGGGCAGTGCAGCGCACTCCTCTTCGCTCTTTACTCTTCGCTCTTCGCTACAATTTGCCTTGCCGCAGCCATAATGGCGATCTGGCCGTGTTCGAAGGTCAGGCCGCCCTGCAGGAACACCTTGTAGGGATCCCGCATGGGACCATCGGCGCTGAGCTCGATGCTGGCGCCCTGGACAAAGGTACCGGCAGCCATGATGATTTCATCCTGGTAACCGGGCAGGTTGGAAGGAATGGGCGTTACGTGAGCATCAATGGGGGAATTAGCCTGGATGGCCTCGCAGAACGCACACAGGTTCTTGCCGGTCTTCAAGGTAATGGTTTGGATAATGTCACTGCGCACATCCGTAGGCAGTGGGGATACTTCAAAGCCCAGAGCCTGGAATATGGAGGCTGCAAAGATGGAGGTCTTCACTGCCTGCAGCACCACGTGAGGCGCCAGGAACAGGCCCTGATAGAATTCCCGGGCCGTATCCCCCAGGGTTGCCCCCATTTCGCCGCCCAGGCCGGGAGCCGTCAGCCGGTAAGAAGCCTGTTCTACCAGTTCCTTTTTGCCGACGATGTAGCCGCCGGTGGGAGCCAGGCCGCCACCCAGGTTCTTGATGAGGGAGCCGGCCATAAGGTCTGCCCCTACGTCCGTAGGTTCTTTTTCTTCAATGAATTCGCCATAGCAGTTATCTACAAAGCAGATGACATCGGGTTTCACGCTCTTGGCAGCGACTACGATTTCGCCGATTTCGTCCACGGTCAGGGTCTTGCGCAGGCTGCTGTAGCCGCAGGAACGTTGGATGTGAACCAGTTTCGTCTTCGGCGTAATGGCCTTTTTCAACCCTTCCAGGTCCGGATGGTCGCCCACCATGGGGATCTCCGTGTATTTCACGCCCGTATCCACCAGGGAGCCCGGCGTCTTCACGGGAGCGCCGATGATGGTCTGCATGGTGTCGTAGGGTTCGCCGGTAGCGCCAACCATCTCGTCACCGGGCCGCAGGTTGCCCAAAAGGGCCACAGCCAGGGCATGGGTACCGGACACGAACTGGCTGCGGACCAACGCCGCCTCTGTATGGAAGATGTCGGCATAGATGTTGTCCAGTTCATCCCGTCCCGTATCGGAATAGGCGTAGCCCGTAGAAGGCTTCAGATAGTAGTCTGCTACCTGGAATTTCCGGAAGGCAGCCAGCACCTTTCTGGTATTCACCAGGGCTGCTTTTTCATGAGCCTTGGCTTCTTTTGCCACGACGGCAAGAGCATTTTCCTCGATTTCATCCCATTGTATCATTTCTCTTTGTCAATCCTCCTGTATATAGGCCTGGACCTTGGGCAGCAAAGCCTTCGGCATGTTGACCTTCATCTTGACACCGCCAGCTTCATAGGATTCCTCAAGAACTTTGGCATCCTCATGAAGGGAAGCGGCTGTTTTTGTATCGCTATAGGGAATCAGCAGCTGCAGTTCCAGCCGATCTGCCCCCAGCTTTTTACCCAGGGCCATGAGCAGTTCAGGCAAGCCTTCCCCTGTCCGGGCAGATATGCAGACGGTATCTTCTCCCTGGCTCAGGCGGTTTTTCAGGCCTTCGTGCTGATTCAGCTTATCCACTTTATTGTACACCGTCAGGATGGGCGTATCGGTGACGCCTAGTTCCTGCAGTACCTTGTACACGGCGTCAGCCTGTTCCTGGTACAGTTCATGGCTGCTGTCGATGACGTGGAGCAGCAGGTCCGCATCCTGAACCACTTCCAAGGTGGACTTGAAGGCAGCTACTAACTGGTGAGGCAGCCGCTGGATAAAGCCCACAGTGTCCGTCAGGGTACAGGTGGAGCCATTGGGCAGCTCCAGCACCCTCGTGGTAGGATCCAGCGTAGCGAACAGCTGGTCCTTGGCGTAGATGTCCGAATGGGTCAGAGTGTTCAGCAGCGTGGACTTGCCGGCGTTGGTATAGCCTACAAGGCACACCTGTTTGATTTCGCTTTTCAGCCGGGCCCGCTGCTGCATCTTTCGGGAGCCCCGCATCTTCGTGATCTGGTCCTGCAGGAAGGAAATCCGGTCCCGGATCCGCCGCCGGTCCACTTCCAATTTTGTTTCGCCGGGGCCTCTGGTACCGATGCCGCCGCCCAGTCTGGACAGCGCCGTGCCCTGGCCCATGATTCTGGGCAGCATGTATTGCAGCTGAGCCAGTTCTACCTGCAGTTTGCCTTCCCGGGACTGAGCCCGTTTGGCAAAGATGTCCAGGATCAGACCCGTCCGGTCGATAATGCGGACCCCCAGAGCCCGCTCCAGGTTCCGCTGCTGGGCTGGAGACAATTCCTCGTCGAAGATGCACAGATCCACGTCTTCCTGCTGGGCAAACAGGCTCAGTTCCTGGACCTTGCCCTTGCCGATAAAGAACACGGGATCCGGTTTCGGCCGGGACTGGACGAATTTGCCCACGACCTCAGCGCCGGCTGTTTCCGCCAGCTGGGCCAGCTCGTCTATGGAGTCTTCCGCTTTCCAGCTGGAAGCTTCGTCCCCCCAGCTGAGGGTCACCAGCATGGCCCGTTCCGGACCTTCGTGCAGGTTGTGGCCGGGAGCCTTCTTGGCCAGGTTCTTTTCAATGAGACGGACCATGGCTCCAAAAGGCAGAGCCGCCGCTTCCTTAGCCGAAAAGGGTCCGAAGCCCTGCAGTACGGGCTGGCTGTTTTCATCCAGGTCCGTAATCATGGCAAAGGTCAGGTCCGGCTGGCTTTCTGCTGTAGTCCAGGCAATGGCGGCCATACCGTCAAAGCGCATGTCCCGCAGGGCAGAAAAGTCCACCTTGCTGAGATAGGGCTTGCCGTTAGGATGGGTGTGCAAGCAGGTAATGCCGCATAGCCTCGTCTGGCCCCGGCGGCTGTCCGGATTGGGCAGTTCTACGTTGGTGTCGGAGCCTACGGACACGCTGACAATGCGGCCCCGACGGTCCACGTACACGGACACTTCCCGGTTGATGACTTCCGTAATATCACGCAAAACAAGGGCCAACTCTTCAGAAATCAGTTGACCCTGTTCTACGGTAAGTGTATAGAGATTCTCTAATTGGCTGAGGACCTGTTTCTTCAGGCCCTCGGTATTTCCCTGTACAGTTTGTTCCATGATTTTAGCTCCGTTGGTAGAGGCTAGTGTGTTAGTTTCTAGTATTGAAGTCCGTAATTAACTTTCACTTATAATTTAAAACATACACCAAATTCCGATACGACTCCGTAGGGGTTCATCGTAAGATGAACCCACTAAAGCTGCTCATTAGAGGATTCCTTGGTGGGCG
>OMUE01000145.1 GCA_900314165.1 uncultured Acidaminococcus sp. | reverse complement strand
AGGGGAGGGGAACCGTGCGTAAGCACGGTGGTGGGGCCGTGCGGAGCACTATTAATATCTGCCCTCTGACTTCTGACTTCCCGTGCAGCGCACGTCGTATGAACGTATGCACGTATGCACGTATCACGCTCCCGCCCGCGGCGCCTTTTCACTCTTCACTTTTCACTCTTCCTTGCTGCCGCCGGCCCCTCTTCGCTCTTAACTCTTCGCTCTTCGCTAATCCATGGTATAATATACCCATACAACTTTCACAAGGAAGGTACAGACTATGAAGATTGCCATTGCCGGGACGGGGTATGTGGGCCTGTCCAACGGGCTTTTGTTAGCACAACATAATACAGTGGTGGCACTGGACATCGTGCCGGAAAAGGTGGCCATGCTCAATGAGGGGAAGTCTCCCATCATTGATAAGGAGATTTCAGAATTCCTGAAACGGGATGACCTGGACTTCCGGGCCACTACGGATCCGAAAGAGGCCTTTACAGGGGCGGACTACGTCATCATCTCCACGCCGACAAACTATGATCCTCAAAAGAACTTTTTCGATACGTCCTCTGTAGAGACGGTCATCGAAGAAGTGCTGCAATACGACCCTCAGGCCGTCATGATCATCAAATCCACGGTGCCCGTAGGCTATACCATGGGTGCCCGGGAAAAATACGGCACGGACAACATCATTTTTTCACCGGAATTTCTTCGGGAAGGGAAGGCTCTGTACGACAACCTGCATCCCTCCCGGATTATAGTAGGAGAGGACTCTCCCAGAGGCCATAAATTCGCCGAACTGCTGGCTCAGGGTGCTCTGAAAGAAAATATTCCCATGCTGTTCACGGGCTCTACGGAAGCAGAAGCCATCAAATTATTTGCCAATACGTACCTGGCTCTCCGGGTGGCCTATTTCAACGAACTGGATTCCTATGCGGAAATCCGGGGCCTGCATACGAAGGAAATCATCAACGGCGTATGCCTGGATCCCCGGATCGGCAACTTCTATAACAATCCGTCCTTTGGCTACGGGGGCTACTGCCTGCCCAAGGACACGAAGCAGCTGCTGGCCAACTACCAGGACGTGCCTCAGAACCTGATTTCCGCCATTGTCCAGGCTAACCGGACCCGGAAGGACCATATTGCGGACGAAATCATTGCCCGTCATCCCCAGGTCGTGGGCGTGTACCGGCTGACCATGAAGACGAATTCCGATAACTTTCGGGCTTCTGCCATCCAGGGCGTCATGAAGCGCATCAAGGCCAAGGGCATTCCCGTCATCGTCTATGAACCCACTCTGAAGGATGAGGAATTCTTCCGGTCCAGGGTCATCCGGGACCTGGCCGAATTCAAGGCTGCCAGCGATGTGATCGTCACGAACCGCTGGGCACCGGAATTGGAAGACGTAAAAGACAAAGTATATACCCGGGATCTCTTCGACCGGGACTAAGGAGCTATCGTTATGACAAAGACCGTACCCTTTGATCCTGATAAAAAAGTATTTATAACCGGTGCTGCCGGCTTCATTGGCTATCATCTGGCCAAACGGATCCTGGCCCAGGGAGGCATCGTAGCCGGACTGGATAATATGAATGCCTATTACGATGTGCAGCTGAAACGGGACCGGCTGGCCCAGCTGCAGCTGTATCCCGGCTTTACGTTTACAGAAGGGGACTTGGCGGACCAGGCTGCCGTGGAAAAGATTTTCACAGAATTCCAGCCGGACATCGTCGTAAACCTGGGAGCCCAGGCAGGCGTCCGCTACAGCATAGACCATCCCCGGGAATACATTGACTCCAACGTCATCGGCTTCTTCAACATTCTGGAAGGCTGCCGGTACCACAAGGTGGAGCACCTGCTGTTCGCGTCCAGTTCTTCCGTGTACGGCAACCAGCAGAAGACCCCCTTCAGCACCACGGACAATGTGGACCATCCTATCAGCCTGTACGCCGCCACGAAGAAATCGGATGAGCTTATGGCCTATACCTACAGCCACCTGTACCGGATTCCTGCTACAGGCCTGAGGTTCTTTACGGTGTACGGTCCCTTTGGCCGGCCGGACATGGCCTATTTCAAGTTCACCAATAAGATCATGAAGGGAGAACCCATCACCATCTTCAATCACGGGGATATGTACCGGGACTTTACGTATGTGGACGACATTGTAGAAGGCATCATGCACATGCTGTGCGTGCCTCCGGAAAATAACGAACTGGGGGATCCGTACAAGATCTACAACATCGGCAACAACAAGCCGGAAAAGCTCATGGTATTCATTGAAACCCTGGAAAAAGTCCTGGGGAAGGAAGCCCAAAAGGAATTCCTGCCCATGCAGCCCGGCGACGTGTACCAGACCTACGCCGATGTATCTGAACTGGAAAAAGACTTCGGCTTCAAGCCTGCTACTACCATCGAAAAAGGCCTGCAGAAGTTTGCGGATTGGTACAGGGGGTATTACAAGGTATAAGCGAAAAGTAAAAAGTGAAAAGTGAAAAGGTATGAAAAAAGCGTTCCCGTTTTTGCGGGAACGCTTTTTCGATTAGTCATTACTTCCAGTAGTCCAGATTGCTGTCGTCCAGGCCGATGTTCTTGGCTTTGAACACGGGCTTGTCGGTAGTAGCGCGCTGGCGGCCGTAGTCGTCCATAACGGCGATGGCGGTCTTGCTCATGGTCAGGATGGAAGGGATGTTCACCAGGCACATGAAGGCCATGGTAATATCGGCAGCAGCCCAGGCGTTATCCATGCTGACACCGGCACCTACGAAGATGACAATCAGGCACAGGACACGGAAGAACGTCATGAAGGACTTGGAGGGCACCTTGCTGCCATTCAGGTAAGCCAGGGCATTGTCCACGTAGAACAGGTTCCCCAGCAGGGTGGTGAAGGCGAACAGGATCATGGCGATGGTGATCATAATGGGCCCCAACATGCCGAAGTCCACTTTTACAGCAGCCTGGACGTAAGGAGCACCAGCCAATTCCTTAGCAGGAGCTACGCCGGAGAACAGGCACATGAGAGCGGTGGAGGTGCACAGGGTCGTATCGATGAAAACGGACAACATCTGTACAAGACCCTGCTGGGCAGGATGGGCTACGTCAGCAGCTGCAGCGGCGTTAGGAGCAGAACCTACACCGGCTTCGTTGGAATACAGACCCCGTTTGATCCCGTACATCATGCAGGAACCGGATATACCGGCCAGGATTTTCTGGAAGTTGAAGGCGTCGGCCAGGATGGCACCAATGACGGAGGGAATCATGCCCAGGTGCATGAGAATGATGACGACGCTGAGCAGTACGTACAGCACGCCCATGAAGGGAACGACGGCTTCAGTCACTTTGATGATGCGTTTGCCGCCGCCGAAGATGCAGATGCCTACCAGCACGGCCAGGATGCCGCCGATGATCCAGGGCGTGGTTACCTTGTCGTAGAAACCGTAGACGGCGAAGGTGGACTGCAGGTTGTAGGAAGCCAGCAGGTTGAAGCCGCCGGCATAAGTGACAATCAGGCATACCGCAAAGGCTGCAGCCAGGGCTTTATTATGGAGGGCTGTCTCAATATAGTAGGCAGGACCGCCATAGCTGTCACCGTTGGCGTCACGGCGCTTGTAGACCTGAGCCAGGGTGCTTTCGATGAAAGCTGTAGAACCGCCGATGATGGCAATGAGCCACATCCAGAACACAGCGCCGGGGCCACCCAGGCACAGAGCTGTGGAAATGCCCACGATGTTGCCGGTACCTACACGGGAAGCCGTGGATACCATCAGGGCCTGGAAGGAAGATACGGAACCTTCTTTTTCAGGCTTCTGCATGACCACATGGATACACTCGATCAGATAGCGCAGCTGGATCAGTCTGGTCTTAACGGTGAAGATCAGGCCGGCGGCCACAAGGACGATGATCAGGATAGGATAGTACAGTACGTCGTCCAGGGTGTTGAGCAATTGAGACATGGATGAGTCCTCCTTAATTTTTCCAATTGTACGCGCAATTGAAAAATAATATTATTAATGAAGCCATTATACACCATATAGCTGAACATTTCATCAAGAAATACTAAATACATTTAGGAAATTTTTCCTGTTCCTTGCGTAAATACACCTTTTGTGCTATGCTATATGAGCGGTTTTTTAAGCAATTACAGATAGTCTGTTTAGCATTATAGATAGGTAAGGCTGACAGCACGTGAGGAGGATTTTTTGAATGAGCGTTTCCGTAGAAAGAAATGGTAATGAAGCAACCCTGAAGATTACTTTGCCTGTAGAGGATGTAGCCAAAGCATTTGCCAAAGCTGCTGACAAGATCAACAAGCAGGTAACGATTCCCGGTTTCCGTAAGGGCAAAGCACCCCGCCGGGTTCTGGAACTGCATGTAGGCAAAGATGCTATTAAAGATGAAGCTTTTGAAATTGCAGCTAACCAGGAATACAAAGCAGCCATGGAAGAACACAAGCTGGTACCCGTTGCGGATCCTGAAATCAAAGATTCCAAATTCGAAGAAGGCCAGCCCATGGATCTGACCCTGTCCGTAACCCTGCGTCCTGAACCTGAACTGGGCCAATACAAAGACCTGGATGTAAAGAAGGAAGAAAAGGAAATCACCGACGCTGATGTGGACAAGGCTGTAGAAGACCTGCAAAAACGCGCTTCCAAGATGGTAGAAGCTCCTGAAGGCAAGAAGCTGGAAAAAGGTGATATGGCTATCATCGACTTCGCCGGCACCGTAGATGGCAAACCTTTTGCCGGTGGCGAAGGCAAAGGCTATCCTCTGGAAGTTGGCAGCGGCAGCTTCATCCCTGGCTTTGAAGACCAACTGGTGGGCCTGGGCAAAGGCGAATCCACGGATGTAAACGTAACGTTCCCTGAAGACTACTTCTCCAAGGAATTGGCCGGCAAAGCTGCTGTATTCAAAGTCAACGTCCAAGACGTGAAGGTTAAGGAAGTTCCCGAAGTAACGGATGAACTGATTGCTGCCAACTCTGACAGCAAGACCGTGGCTGAATTCCGGGAAAAGACCCTGGACCGCATGAAGAAGGCTGAAGCTCAACGGGCTCAGACTGCTTATGAACAAGAAGTCATCGAAACGGCTGTGAAGAACGCCAAAGTCGATGTTCCTGAAGTGATGGTGAACCAAAGAGCTAACCAGATGATGGACGAACTGGCTATGAACCTGGAAAGCCACAAGATGAGCCTGCCCATGTACCTGCAATATCTGGGCAAGGATGTGAAGACCTACCGGGATGAACAAAAACCTGTAGCTCTGGAAAACATCAAGACGGACCTGGTGCTGGACTCCATCGCCCTGAAGGAAGGCGTCAAGGTTAAGGAAGAAGAAATCAAGGCTGAACTGGAACAACTGGCTGCTATGCACGG
>OMUE01000144.1 GCA_900314165.1 uncultured Acidaminococcus sp. | reverse complement strand
CTTGCGTGAGATATAGAGGCCCTGCAGCCCCGGTAGTATACACACAATAAGAGCCTGTTCAAAGGTACTGACCACAGCTAAAAAAAGGTGGTGGTCAGGCATCCCGCGAGCAGGCTCTTGTAGTATTTTTCGAAAAACAGGCCTTCTATATCCTAGTAGAGTAGGGGGATATGGTCTAAAATCCACAGAGGATGCTCTGCAATTCGGCTACAGGTTTTTATCTTTTTCCGGCGTATCCTACATGCCTTCCATGCCCCTATACAATGGCCGTGAGAGTCGCAGAAAAGCCTCTGAGAGCCGTTTTATTTTGAATGGCCATAACTGGCACGCCATAAATAAAGCCATGCTCAAAACGGCACGCAGAAAGCCCTCTGAGCGGCGAAAAATAATCACGAGAGGGATTGTATAGGCCGATAAAAGAAAAGGGTCTGTTTAGTGTTAAGTCTTGCGCTTTTTGTTTATTCCTCTATTTGTTATTGTATACATATTGTGGTATAATATAAGCATGAAGTGTAATAAGATTATTAATGAACAAGAAGTGTAAGGAGTGATAGAGCATGGAAAAAGAAGATTTAAAGGAGAAGGCCCGGGAGATGCGGCGGGCATACATGCGCGAATGGAATCGGAAGAACAAAGACAAACTGAAGGCCACGCGGGAAAGATACTGGATGAAAAAAGCCCGGGAGGCAGAAGCAGCAGAGGAAGCTAAAACGGCCCCTGCTGAAGGCTGATAAGGCAGGAGGCACGACGTTAGCATGATTCATGAACTTTTAGCAGCAGGCAGCCACAACGCTAGAACCGGCAAAGAAATAGCGAAATTGATAGGCTGTGACCTGAGAAGAGTAACTATCCAGATTGAACGAGAAAGGCGGGAGGGCTGGCCCATTTGTGCTAATACGTTAGGCGTCAACGCAGGCTATTATTTAGCAGAATCATCTTTTGAACTTGATAGATACATTACGCGGTTAGGCCGCAGAGCCAGGGAGCTGATGAAAACCAAACGAGCCCTGCAGAAAACGTTGAAAAAACAGCAGCCTTGTATATAGATAAAACCATGGGAGGGATACCGGGGAACCGGCGTCCTTCCCTGTTTTTATGCACAAGAAGTGTAATAACCTATTGAGTTTATCCCCGTTATACTTTATAATATAGAAAGAGAAGAAGAAATAGAACAGGGAGGGACAGAGCATGGATGCAATGACAATCTATCAGGCGGGGACGGTCAGCAAACAGAAGGACATTAGCCCCGCGCTGTTCCGTGATTTTATCGAATGGATAGACCGCAGCGACAAGACCGCCAGAACCTACATTACAAACCTGAAGCAGTTTGCTGCATGGTTGAATTATGCGGGCATCACGAAGCCGACAAGAGAAAACATTATTTCTTATCGGCAATATCTCTGTTCTGAGCATCAGGCGATACAGTACGATCCTGCAGCAGGCTGGACATATAGGAAGGACGGCAGCGGCGAGCCCGTGAAAGTTCAATGCAAACCAAATACAGTAGTTCAGTATATCCGCGTTGTCCGTCAGTTTTTTAAATGGACCGCTGCAGAGGGCCTGTATCCTGATATTGCCGCGAATATCCACGCACCGAAACTGAAACGCGACACCCATCGGCGGGAATACCTGCAGCCAAAAGAAGTGCAGGAAATCGAAATCAGCATAGCAGACCAAACCCGGCAAAAGATAGCAGCTGCAGCGGCTTCCAAAAAGGACTATGAAGGCCGTGTAGCACGTAGCACAGAGCAGGGAAAGAGATTGAAGGCAATGTATGCCTTAGCCGTGACCGCTGGCCTTAGAACCGTAGAAATAAGCCGGGCAAACGTCAGGGACTTTGTTTCTAAAGGCGGGCAGGCATGGTTATACATTTGGGGCAAGGGGCATACAGAACCGGACCAAAAGAAACCTATAGCACCGCAGGTAGCGGCGGCTCTGAGCGATTATCTTGCCACGAGAAGCGACAGGGTAACAGGCGCGGCCCCTCTATTTGTCAGCACTGGCAACCGCAGCGGCGGCAAACGGATAGCAGCGACGACCATCAGCAAGATCCTGAAACGGGCGATGCAGGAGGCCGGATACAATGACGAAAAACTGACCGCGCACAGCTTGCGGCATACCGCCGCCATGGGAGTACTTGAAATCACGGGCAGCAACCTATACGAAACTCAAAAATACATGCGCCACACCAACCCGGCCACTACTGAGATTTACCTGCATGAAACCGAAAAGCAGGAACAGCAGGAAGCCGCCATCGCTGAGAACGTGTATTCCCTCTTTCACGGGCAGAAGAACAATGAAGGCAGCCGGACCCGGTTAGAATCAATCGTAAATCGAATGACGCCGGACCAACTGAAGAAGCTAACTGAAATCGCGGAAGCTCTGGCCTGAGCGTGAATAATATTCCTATAGCAACTAACATAGCATAGCAGAATTAGAAATAGAAATACGCATATTACACTTGCTGTGCATGATATACAAAAGGAAGGTAAAGAAGGGGACCGGGCATCATGAGAATCATTACAACAGCGATTATCAAAGGAGGAACAGGCAAGACCACCACAGCGGCAGCTCTGGCGCAGGCAGGAATTACAGCCGGTAAAAAGATATTGGCCGTTGATATGGACCCGCAGGGCAATCTGTCCGCGATGCTGGCGGCGGATATTGAGAAGCCGGGCAGCTACGAGCTACTGACAGGAACAGCCGCCATCAGCGAGGCCATACAGGAAACAGGGCAGGGGATCCCGATTATTGCGGCGAGTCCTAACCTTGCCAGCGTGAAGGCTAAACCGGGCAGCGCGCGCCTGCTGCAGGATGCTATAGAACCAATAAAAGAAGATTATGACCTAATACTGATTGATACACCGCCACAGGCCGGAATACTTGTATTTACCGCTCTGCAGGCCAGCACGGGCCTTATTATTCCGCTCGAAGCAGACACCAACAGCCTGCAGGGAATGTATCACATTGCGGATATAGCGCGCCAGATCCAACAGAGCAATGATGCTCTTTCCTTTACCGGCGTAATTATTACGAGATACGACGCCCGGCCAAATCTCAATAGATACCTGATGCAGACCATCAAAGAGAAGGCAGAGGCCGAACAGATCCCCTATTTAGGAGAAGTCAGAACAGGCATCGCGATAAAGGAAGCACAGGCTATGCAGGTATCATTGTACGAATACGCGCCACGCTCAAAACCGGCGCAGGACTACGAAACCATTTTCAGGAAAATCATGGAGGGATAAAACATGAAGAATTTCAACAGCATAAAAACGGATAGAGTCAGCAGCATACTTGAACAGGCAACAGGCAAGCCACAGCAGCAGGGTACAGTCAGCCCGGAAGAACTGAAGGCGCGCCGCAGCAAGCTGAAAACACAGGGCAGGAAGGGAGCAGAGGCTATTAGAATCAATATGGCCTTTACCCCGGAAAACCACAGATTCATAAAGGTTTACGCCAGCAGCACAGGCCACACTATGACAGAAGCCTGTAATATCATGCTGGACTATGCCCGGCGGGATCCTAAATTCCTTGAGGAAGCCCGGGCAGGCATCGACAGTTTGTGGAACAACTTAAAAGCAGAGGCAGGAGGCCCGGACCATGACGAACCAACAGAATACGCCGACAAAGAATAAGGCAGATGAAACCGCAGCAAAGACTATGGCCGAATTGCTCATAGAAAACAAAGATAAGGTTATGGACAGCCGGAAGGCCGCAGAAGAAAAGAAGGGAGATGCAGCAACCGGCCGGGACGTTATCGAGGTATACGAAACGAACGAGGCGGGCCCGGAATGGTTAGAACAGATTAGCGACTTCTACGAAAGCATCAGCAAGGCCGCAGGACCGGCCCCCGAAATACAAAAGGCCATAGCGGACCTGATGAACGCGATAAAGCCTATACAGGAACAGGCAGCAATGATGCAGCAAATGATGCAGCAGACGATACTGCCGAACAAAAAGGCAATTCAACAAGCGGAAGATAACATGAAAGCCGTTCGGGAGCTGTATCCGTATCTAGAGGAAGAATTAGCCGACAAAAAGAAAACCCGGCCGGACCTGAAGGAGCTGGACCTAAACCAACTTTCTGTTCCTAAATTCCTTGCTTGCATCAGGGGCAAAGGCAGCGGTATTTGGGCAGAAATCGTACAGGGAGCCATAGCACGGAAAGAAAAACAGGAGGCAATAGAAAATCTTCCACAGATCCAGAGCAAATTTCCCGACAAATGGACAAGCCCTAATACAAGAGTTTCAAACAAACTAGAAGTGCTATTACAGGCAGGGGAGCCGGGGGACCTTCCTGTTTACAATATCGACAGAACCAACGAAATATGCGTTTTTGTAGACGTCAGCTATGCCGAAGGCGTAGACCTTCCACAAAATTATTCACTCTTTGACAGGGCTGTACATGACGCAGTTTGCACTCTTTGGGAATACGGGGACCGCAGCCACGTATTTACAGCAGATATGCTTATAAGAGCTATGACAGGATCCCCGAGCCTTAGACCTTCTAAGAGAATGAGAGAAGCCGTTATAAAAAGCCTTGAAAAACAAATGCAGATACTTGTAAAGGTGGATGCTACGGAAGAAATCAAAGCGGCGATAAAACGAAAAGGGCAGGAGCCGCCACGGGGATATTCATATAAACGAGGCGGCAATGTTCTTTCTCTGGATATACTGGAAAGCCGAAACGGCAATCAGATAATTCCAGCGTATTGGATAAAGGGAGAGCCTATTCTGCTTAATTACGCTAAGCAGACAGGCAAGATAATCACTACAAATATAGAAGTGCTGGATATAAAAGAAGTTGACGACAAAGGCCGAATCACGGGAAATATTATCCCAAACACAGACAACCATTTAACAATGAAAACTTATCTTTGGCGGCGTGTTGCGAGGATGCAATATGACCAACGTCAAGCAGAGGATGCTCTAAGAAAATACAACCGCCGACAAAAGAAGGAGAATCCAGCCCGCGATCTTTCCAGCATTTTCAAAGTTCCCAGAACGATCCGTTTTGATAAAGTCTTTGAGAAAGTAGGCATTGCCACGAGCAATAGGTGGACCCTAAAGCAAAACAGGGACTATATTTTTCAAGTACTGAAGTACTGGAAAGCTAAAGGAGAAATCGCCGACTACAAAACACAGAAAGGGGAGAAAAACGCAATTACCGGCGTAACGATTATCATATAATCTTATTACACTTCTTGTGCATGTAGGTGTAATAAAAACAGCAATAAAAAAGGCCGACCCTAACAAAATTTTGGAGCTTATACCCCCCGAGTTTTGTATACGCAGAGGCCCTGAAAGTCAAAAAGACAAAGCCAGCGTATACAAATATTACGGGGGGGGACCCCGAGAAGTTT
>OMUE01000172.1 GCA_900314165.1 uncultured Acidaminococcus sp. | reverse complement strand
CTTTGCTTTGGCCAATGTATTCCGCCAGGGTTCTGGGCCGCAGGCTGTACTGCCAACCATCCGCTTCCTGTTCCCCGCCGGCAATGACCCGATTTGTGTTGTCGTCCATCAGCCCCTCCTATACAAAAGCCCCAGGGCGGCCTTCAATACGTCTTCCACTTTGCTTTGTTCCGTTATCGTCAATTGATCCAGCACCGGTGCGATTTCAGCCTGGCTAAAGCCCAGTTGGGCCAGTCCTTCGGCTACTTCGCTGCGGACGCTGGTGTCCACCGTCACGCTGCCGCCACCCAACGGGCCCACATCGTCGCCCTCTTCGGGGCCTGCCATGTCCTTCAGCTCCAGCAGCATCCGTTCCGCTGTCTTCTTGCCGATGCCCGGCAGCTTCGTCAGGAACTTCAGGTCCTTGTTCTTGATGGCCAAGTAGAAGGAATCCACCTTAGCCGCCCCAAGGATGCCCTGGGCCACTTTAGGCCCGATGCCACTGACCGTAATGAGTTGGATGAACAGGCTGTAGGCATCATAGGTCAGAAAACCATACAGCAGCAGTGCATCTTCTCGTACGGATAAATAGGTATAGACTTTGATTTTCTGGTCCGGTACGATTCGGGACAGATCTCCACCATTCATGAACACCCGGTAGCCTACCCCATTGGTATCGATGAGGCAGAAATTTGTCCCAATATGATCCACCCGGCCGCTGATAAATCCAATCATCTTGCTCTCTCCAATAAATCCTGCTGCCGCACGAAGTTCAGTCCTGTGATTCCAATCGCCAGGGCATCGGCCACGTCGTCGGGCTTTGGCGGTTCGTCCAGGTGCAGCAGCTTCGTCACCATGTACGTCATCTGGTGTTTATCCGCATGGCCATTGCCCGTAATGGCGTTCTTGATCTGAATCGGGGTATACTCATACACCGGCAGATTGGCCATAGCCGCAGCCAGCACGATCACACCTCTGGCCTGGCCAACGGCAATAGCCGTGGTCACGTTCCTGTTGAAGAACAGCTTTTCCACGCTCATAAAATCCGGTTTGTATAAGGCAATAATCTGTGTCAGCTCTTCGTAAATCTTTTTCAGCCGCAATTCCGGCAGCATATCTTTATCCGTAAAAACGGCACCGTACGTGACAGGAATAAGCCGGCTGCGTTCCAGCTTCACCAGTCCGTAGCCGCAGATGGCTGTTCCCGGGTCAATGCCTAAAACCAGCATACCCTATTCCTCCTGATAGTCGAAAAAACCGGCCAGGCCGGGAATTACCCCAGCTGGCCGGCCTTAGGTTTACCTTATTCTTCCTCCGGCAGATCGGCGTTTGAATAAACGTCCTGCACGTCGTCCAGGTCTTCGAATGCGTCCAGCATCCGTTGTACCTTTTCTGCATCTTCCCCGGTAACGGCAATGGTATTGTCAGGAATCAGGGACAGTTCGCTCATAGCCACTTCGATGTTGTTGTCAGCCAGAGCCTTTTCTACGGCATCGTAATCTTCCGGTGCAGTAGTGATCACATAGCTGTCATCGGTGGTTTCCATGTCTTCTGCGCCTGCTTCCAGAGCGATTTCCATCACATCGTCTTCAGAAGGAGCCCCTTCCTTTTCCACGGTGAACACGCCTTTATTCTTGAACATCCAGCCCACACAGCCGGATTCGCCCATGTTCCCGCCTTTGCTGAACACGTGGCGGATGTCTGCAGCCGTACGGTTCCGGTTATCCGTCAGAGCGCTGACCATAATAGCCACGCCTGCAGGGCCATAGCCTTCGTACGTAATCTGTTCGTAGTTAGACCCTTCGGTAGCCCCTTCACCTTTGGCAATAGCTCTCTTGATATTATCCTTAGGGATGTTGTTGGCCTTTGCTTTGGACAAAGCCAGCTTCAATCTCATATTACCAGTAGGATCAGGACCGCCCATACGAACTGCGATAGTGATTTCTCTGCCGATCTTCGTGGTGATTTTGCCACGGAGTGCATCTGCCTTACCTTTTTTAAATTTAATATTCGCCCACTTGGAGTGTCCCGACATGCTAATTCCCCCTAGAAATATAACTACCGAGCTATTTTACCACAAATGGCTTATTTCCGCAAATATACCCGTTCCATATCTACGTTTTTCACGCCATATTGAGCCAGTTCGTTGTCTGCGGAGCTGACCATAGCCGTAGTATCGGCAAACCGTTTCAGCAGGACCTTGGTCAGGCCGGGTTCCGTAATGGCGCCGGGGCCATTCAGGCAGCCTTTTTCGCAGGCCATGCCTTCCAGGTAGTCGATATCCAGCTTGCCGGCCTGATAATCCTTCAGAGCCTGCAGGCATTCCTCCAGGCCGTTGCAGTACTTGGATTTGGGTGCCAGTTCATACTTCTTCGTGGTGTAGTCCTTCACAGCCGTGCTGACACCGGCAGCCTGCGGGAAGCTGCAGCCATCAGCAGAAGAAGCTGCCGTAAATTCATCCACTTCGCACTTAGCCGGATCGATATCCTGGCTGTCCATCAGGCACTTCAGTTCTTCAAAGGTCAGCACGAAATCGATTTCATCCGGATGTTCCCGGGCCTCTACCTTCTTGGCAATGCAAGGACCTACAAAGCAGGTCAGGGCACCGGGGTCGTCGTGTTTCACAATCTTGCTGCGGGCCACCATAGGAGACACCGCATCGGAAATGCATTCGGCCAGAGCCGGTGCATGGCGTTTGACCGTCGCAACGAAAGCCGGGCAGCAGGAGCTGGTCAGGATCTTCTGGTCGCCGTTCTTGACCTTCTTCACGTATTCTTCGGCTTCGGCAATGGTGGTCATATCAGCGCCTACAGCCACTTCTTTTACAGCTTTGAAGCCCAGTTTCTTGCAGGCCGCCACAATCTGGCCGGGCTGCACCTTCAGGCCGAACTGGCCCACGAAGGACGGTGCCAGCAGGGCATAGACCGTTTTGCCGGCTTTGATGGACTGGATGAGCTGCACAATCTGGCTGCGTTCTTCGATGGCGCCAAAGGGGCAGGCCCCACGGCAGGCACCGCATTCTACGCAGACGTTCTTATCGATTTCAGCCTTTTTATTCTTGCCCGTGTGGAGAGCATGGACCTTGCAGGCATGTTCGCAGGGACGGGAGATTTCTACGACAGCGCCGTAAGGGCAGGCCCGTTTGCAGTTGCCGCATTCAATGCACACATCGTAATCGATATGGGCACGGCCCTGATACACGGAGATGGCCTTCTTGGGGCAGCCGTTCATGCAGCGATGAGTCAGGCAGCGGCGGCATACATCCGTAATCATATATTTATTCACAGGGCAGGCGGAGCAGGCTTCCGGCATCACAGCCAGCATATGCTGGGACCGGTCCACCGGTTCGTTCAGTGCCTTTTTGTAGGCATTGACGATATTCATATCTTCGTCCTGGCCCAGAGCTACGCAGATTCTCTCTCTCAGTACGGCACGTTCCTTGTGCACGCAGCAGCGCAGTCTGGGAGTGTTTTCGTTTACGACTTGCAGGATATCATAGACACGCAAAGGATCAGCGCCTTCGTACGTCATCTTGGCCAGCATGGTCAGGACCTTGCGTCTGATTTTTGTAATCTCAGTGACTTCCATTTTCTTACCCCTTTTTTCCTCTAATACTCCTAAAATCTATTGACACCTATCATACCATACTTTCTATAAAAAAATAAGGGAAACGCCGAAAATTTGATACAAATTTTACACTTCATTAAGAGTTTTCTTATATTGGTTATAACGTTAGGGATTAGGGGTTACTCTGGATTCTTGTGCAAGGAATTAGGGATTAGCACACAATTTTGAAAATCGTCCAGCGGTCTCTAATCCCTAACCCCTATACAAAAACGGCAGAAGCACCGTATGATGTTGTACTCACCAGGTACTCCTGCCGCTCGTTCGTTCAATTATATCGTGGGACCTTATCCTTACGCCAATCCCAAAATCTTCTTCACTTCGGCTTCCAGCTGGGTCTTGGTTACCACGTCGCTCTGGCGTCTTTCCAGCCGGGGCAGTTCTTCCATGCTGCCGGGAATGGGCATCTTGGCCAGACTGCTCAGGTCCTTCATGGCTTCAAAAGGATTCAGCAGCTTGCTGCCATCCACATCCGGATTGATGGAGCTCAACACCACATCGTTGAACTTGAAGGGGCTGGCCGTGGAAAGCACGATGCTGTACGTATCATCGCTGCTCATGAGGCGGTATTTTTCCAGAGCCTTGTACGCCACGGACGTATGAGGATCCAGCACGTAGCCATAATTATTGTACACGTCCCCGATAGTTTCCTTCGTTTCCACTTCGTCCACCCAGGTACCGAAGAAGTCCTTCAGGATCTTGCTCTGTAGTTCGCTGCCCACAGAATATTGGCCCTTATCCTTCAATTCCTGCATCCAGGCGGCTACCTGGTTTGCATCGTGGTCCGTTTCTTCAAACAGCAGCCGTTCCAGGTTGCTGGACACCAGGATATCCATGGAAGGAGAAATGGTCTTGTGGAAAGGACGGTTCCGGTTATACACGCCGGTATTGATGAAGTCCGTCAGCACGTTGTTGCTGTTGGACGCACAGATGAATTTATTCACGGGCAGGCCCATGAGTTTGGCATAGAAACCAGCCAGGATATCCCCGAAGTTCCCTGTAGGCACGCAGAAGTTGATGGGCGTACCATTTTCAATGCGGCCGCTGTTGACGGCATCGGCATAGGCACTGAAGTAGTACACAATCTGCGGCACCAGGCGGCCCCAGTTAATGGAGTTGGCAGAAGAGAACGCAAAAGCGTGCTCCCGCAGTTCATCGTTCAAAGGCTTGCTGCCGAACAATTCCTTAACGCCGGTCTGGGCATCGTCGAAGTTGCCCTGGACAGCTACTGCATGGACGTTAGCGCCCCGTTGGGTGATCATCTGCAGCTTTTGGATATCGCTGACCCCTTCCTGGGGATAGAACACGATGACTTCTGTTTCCGGCACATCAGCAAACCCGGCCATAGCCGCCTTGCCCGTATCGCCGCTGGTAGCTACCAGGATCACCAGTTTCTTCTGTTCCCCGGTTTTCGTTACAGCCTTCGTCAAAAACAGAGGCAGGATCTGCAGAGCCATATCCTTAAACGCACAAGTAGGACCATGCCACAGTTCCAGGACATCCACGTCATTCTTCAACAGGTGCAGAGGTGCCGGGAAATCCCCAAAGCGCTCTTTGCTGTAGGCCGTTTCTACGCAGGCCTTCAATTCCTCTTCACTGTAGTCCGTCAGAAAACGGGACAGGATAGTAAGTGCCCTGCTGCTGTACGGAGCTCCCCGCATAGCATCGATTTCTGCCAGGCTTACGGACGGGAATTCCTTCGGTACGAACAAACCGCCGTCGCCAGCCAGCCCATTAGAAATCGCATGAGCCGAACTTACCATATCTGTTTTGCCTCTTGTACTAATGTATAACATAGTTCCCCCTACTTTCTGCTTTACGCAACAAAATCATAGCATATCAGGTGTTTATTCGCAATATTTACGCTTAAATTCCTATCTTTGTTCGTGGTGTGCAGAGCTCCTTCCACCCTCCGACAAGCACGCTTCTAACCCCCGACAACAGGTTCTATCATCTATCATCTCTACCAAGCCCGCCGCAGGCGCCTCTTCGCTCTTCGCTTTTATTTCTACCTTGCCCGCCGCAGGCGCCTTTTCACTTTTCGCTTTTCACTTTTCACTTCCAAAGTATACACGCCTTATCTTCTTCCTAATCTCCGCCCATTTTGTTATAATAATATTCAATGTAGGCAACTGAAGCCTTCACATATTGTTTAATTATACTATTTTATGGAGCGATACACAAATGAAGATCAAAATTGCGTGTGCCCAAATCCAGGTAGAACCGGCAAATCCGGAGGCCAACACCCTGAAAGCCCTGGAGTATATCGAGAAAGCAAAAGCCCAGCAGGTGGATATCGTCCTGTTCCCGGAACTTATGGTACCCGGCTACCTGTTAGGCGACCTGTGGGAACAGAAAGCCTTCATCCAGGATTGTGAAGACTGGGGCAAAAAGATCATTGCCGCCTCCCAGGATATCTGCGTGATCTTCGGCAATATTGCCACGGATCCCCATAAAGTAAACGAGGATGGCCGCAAGCGCAAATACAATGCGGCTTTCGTGGCCTATAACGGAGAATTGTACAAAGGCGGCCTGCCGTATCCGTACATCAGCAAGACCTCCCTGCCGGATTACCGGGAATTCGACGACAGCCGGTACTTCCATAATGTAGCGAAGCTGCTGCCGGAACTGGGTCCCGAGGTAACCATTGAGGACCTGGTCAAGCCTGTGGAACTGCCTTATAAAGGAGAAACCCTGAAATTAGGCGTGTTCCTGTGCGAAGATGGCTGGACAGAAAATTACTTCTATAATGTACCTAAAATGCTGACGGATAACGGAGCCCAGGTACTCATCAACATTTCCTGCTCCCCCTATACCTTCCACAAAAATAACAAACGTCATAGGGTTTTTTCCGCTCAGGCACGAGATGGCCATATCCCCCTGTACTATTGCAACAACATCGGCATCCAGAACAACGGCAAGGACGTGTTCACCTACGATGGCTGCAGCTGCATCTACAGCCCGGAGGGCGCCATGGCAGAGGAAGCACCAGCCTACCAGGAAATGCTGCTCATCAGCACCTATGACACGAATACCCATGAGCTGACCACGGAGCAGGGTATGCCCAAGGAAGTCAGTGATGCGGAAGAAATCTACAACGCCTTGTATTTTGGGGCTTCCCAGTTTTTAAAACAGTTAGGCATCAGCAAGATGACCATCGGTGTGTCCGGGGGCATCGACTCTGCCGTTACGGCTGCCTTCTATGTAAATGTGCTGGGGCCGGAAAACGTCCTGCTGGCCAATATTCCCAGCCGCTTCAATTCCAGCCTGACCAAGAGCCTGGCCCAGCGCATGGCCCAGGCCCTGGGTACGAACTACGTCATCATCCCCATCCAGGACGTGGTGGACAAGACCGTAGAACAGTTTGATACCACTCCCATCCATAACTATGGCACGGGAGAAGATTTCCATATGAAGGTCACGTCCTTCGCCCTGGAAAACATCCAGGCCAGAGACCGTGGGGCCAGAGTCATTGCCGGCCTGTCCTCCCTGTGGGGCGGGGGGTTCTCCTGCAACTCCAACAAAGCAGAAATGACCGTGGGCTATGCTACGTTCTACGGGGACATT
Organism: uncultured Acidaminococcus sp.; assembly: GCA_900314165.1. The sequence goes on along the minus strand of OMUE01000172.1, from coordinate 1,120 downwards.
GCAGGCTGCCTGGCCATGATTGGCGACCTGTGGAAGCACCAGGTCTATGATCTGGGCCGTTATCTGAACGAAGAGATTTATCATAAGGAAGTCATTCCCGAAGAAATCTTCAATATCAAACCCAGTGCGGAACTGTCCGCTGCCCAGACCGTAGGCACCGGTGGCGACCCTCTGGTGTACCCTTACCATGATTACCTGTTCCAGGCTTTCGTGGAAGACTGGTACAAGACCAGTCCGGAAGAAGTGCTGACCTGGTATACGGAAGGCACGGTAGAAGAGCATCTGGGCTGCGAAAAGGGCCTGGTAGCCCAGCTGTTCCCGGATGCCAAGAGCTTCATTGCAGACCTGGAACGGTGGTGGAAGCTGTTCTCCGGCCTGGCAGTAGCCAAGCGGATCCAGGCGCCCCCCATCCTGGCCATTTCCAAACGGGCCTATGGCTACGATCACCGGGAGTCCCAGCTGAAGCCCTTCTATTCTCAGAAATACAAGGCCCTGAAGGCCAAGGTTCTGGGTGAAGCCCATGAATGACGTACAAAAATGGCTGCTCCGGAATGCCATCCTGGCAGCTCTGTATGCGGCTCTGACCCTGGTGCTGGCTCCCATCAGTTACGGCCCGGTGCAGGTCAGGATTTCCGAAGTCCTGACCCTTCTGGCCTTCTATAATAAGCGTTGGGTGCCCGGCTTGACCCTGGGCTGCCTGCTGGCCAACATTGGCAGTCCCTTCGGTCTCACGGACATGGTCATCGGTACATTAGCTACGTTTTTGGGTGTGATGCCCATGCACAAGGCCCGGAGCCTGTACAAGGCGTCCCTGCTGCCCGTACTGACCAATGGCGTCCTCATCGGCGGCGAGCTGTATTATCTGGCTGCCTTACCACCAGAAACCGGTGGCTTTGGCATCGGCGCCTCCATGATGTACGTAGCCGTAGGCGAATGGCTCAGCGTCACCATTGTAGGACAATTGTTGTTCCGCAAAGCCATGAAGAATGAAGAGTTTAGGAAGTATGTAGAATAAAAAAGTCACGCAGAAACTTCTGCGTGACTTTTTTATTCCGAGGTGTCTTGGTTCGAACCTTCCTGGCCCGAAGTATCTTTGACCGAGGTATCCTGGCTCGTGGTG
>OMUE01000097.1 GCA_900314165.1 uncultured Acidaminococcus sp. | reverse complement strand
AGGTACCCGTTCATCTAAAGTTTGGGCAGATACAGCCAGACAATGGGCAGAAAGCCTCTCGGAACCGGACGGGGTTTCCGGAGCAAGGTCCTCCAAGACCTGGGCGGAAACAGCCCGGGCCTGGGCCGAAAGTGATGCAGCACCGGATGGAGTTTCCGGGGCCAAGTCTGCCAAGACCTGGGCAACGATTTCATCCCAAAAAGCGGCCGAAGCATCCACCAATGCCAAGGCAGCGGATACCAGTGCCAAAGCTTCTGCCAGCAGTGCAGCTGCAGCCAAGATGTCTCAGGAAGGAGCCACCACCCAGGCTACCCTGGCACGGCAAAGTGCCGAAAGTGCTGGGGAGAAGCTGGCCCAGATGCAGATTGACCTGAAAGCGAAAGCAGATGTGGACAGCCCGGTCCTTACGGGAACGCCTGTGGCACCGACTCCTGACAATAATGCCCAAAGTACCCAGATTGTCAATGTGGCCTATGTGAAGCAGAAAATTGCCGAACTGGTCAATGGCTCGGATGCTTCTCTGGATACCCTGAAGGAGCTGGCGGACGCCCTGGGAAATGACCCGAACTTCGCCACCAGCATCATGGCGGCCATTGGGAAAAAGTTGGACGCTACCGCAATGGCCCAGGCGGCTTTGGCCGATGGGAAGGGAAACAACATTGCAGAGACCTATGCCACCAAGGCGGAACTGACTGGAGAAACGGCAACTCTTGCAGCCGTGGCCAAAAGTGGAAGGTACAAGGATTTGCTGGAACGGCCTACCATTCCGGATAAAACCAGCCAGCTCACCAACGACAGCCGGTTTGTGGCAACGGATGAAATGGGGAATGTGACCTTGACCGGTACGCTGACGGCTGCGAAAGTCTACAACGCGGTGTATAACGACTACGCAGAATTCTTTCCTCGGGGTGGCGACACCCAACGGGGCGATATCATTGCCCTGGATGAAACCACTGGGAAAGAGCAGTATGGCCGGGCAACCTCCAGCAGTCAGTGTGTGGTGGGAGTCCATACAGAAGATTTTGCTTCCATCATTGGCGGCCGGACCCTTTCTCCAGGAGATGATATTCTGAAAACCAATCTGCCCACTTATATCCCGGTAGCCCTGGCCGGCCGTGTGCCCGTCCGCATGTACGGGAAGGCCAGAAAGGGCGGTTGGGTCATCCCTTCGGAAATGCCGGGGGTTGGCCGGATGGCTCTTCCAGGGGAAAGCCTTACCCAGACTGTGGGACAGATCGTGAGGGAGGATACCGCAGAAAACGTGCGGCTGGTGAAGATCATAGTAAGGAGTGGAAGATGAAGTACGTAAGACGGAACATCAATACGGTATTCCTCATGTTGGGGAATTCCTGCAACATGAATTGTGCCTACTGTCTGCAGCATCCTTTGGTGCATAAAGCCCTGACCCGGGAAGTCAATCCGGAAATTTACGACTTTCTGGAAGAAGTAATCAATGAAAATACAAGGCCCCTCCATCTGCAGTTTTATGGTGGAGAACCTCTTTTGTACTTTGGAACCATCCAGGAAGTGGTGGCTGCGGTAAAACAGCGAAAACTCCCTATAAGCTTTGGGATCATCACCAATGGACGGGCACTAACGGACGAAATGGTCCGTTTTTTTAATGCCCGGGATTTCACGGTCTGTGTTTCCTGGGATGGGCCTCATGTGAAGGAAACGAGAGGGTACGATGTGTTTTCCGTGCCGGAAATCCGGGAACGGATCCTGGCCCTGGAACATCTCTGTCTTTCTGCGGTTCTTTCCGCCAAAGCCTATCCCAGGGAAGTCCTCCAGGCTTTCCAGCAGATTTCGGAAGAGTACAGCGCCATCCATGGCTACCAAATTGCGGTGAACCTGGATGAAATCATGGATACCGGCCTTCCTAAGAAGGACCTGCTGGCTATCGACTACGGACGGGTAGAACGGGAGATGAAGGAAATGGCTCTCCGATTCCTGGATGGATTTGGGAAAAGAGTTCCTGTAGAAAGGTACACAGAAGAAGCTTACATCCGCCAGTTATTCCATGCTTTGAAGGAATTCTACTTGACGGGAAAAGGAAAGTGGAATCGGTATACTGCTGCCTGCGGGAACGGCCTTACGGTGCTGAACCTGGATCTCCAGGGCAATCTGTATCCCTGCCACAACACATCCCGGAAGGCAGGCACCATCCAAGATGGATATTTCACCTATTTGCAGCGGATTCTTGCAGAAGACCATACCCATGAACATCGGAAGGAGTGCCTATCCTGTACAGCCCTTGCCTTCTGCCAGGGAGGATGCAAGCTGGTAGGGGATAAGGCCCGGAAGGAATCCTACTGCCGGCTAAAGCGGGCCGTCTTTACTCCGGTCCTTATGGCCATCCAGCAGTACGGGCAGAAGCTATTGGAGAAGAACCATGGCCAAGAACGGAACCATCAATAAAACTGCTTTTACAGATACGGCTGCTCTTGGGGATACCAGCGAGCTCAAAGTAAAGGCCATTCATGTGACGGAACTGCAGACGGCCCTGGAACAGCTCACTGCCTACGCGGTCAACGTGGACAATTGTGGGAACTGCGTGTATTGCCAGACTTGCCAGGGCTGCCAGACCTGCCAGGGATGCCAGAGCACAAAATGCCAGTCCAGTTCCTGCCAAACCTGTCAGAGCATCAGCCAGTGCAGTTCGAGAAACTGCACCTGCCAGACAAGAGGGCAATGTGACTGCAACTGCAGTGGCGGCAACTGTAACTGTTCGGATGATTCGGGAGGAGGGCCATAATGGCAAGTCAGAACGAGATTGTATGGAAGAAGGACCTGACGGACATCCAGTCGGGACTGGAGACCCTTGCCACAAAGACGAAGATTTCCATCGACCTTTCCTCGATGAACTATGACAAGGTGAAGAAAATCAACGTGGCAGCCCTGGAAACAGCGGTGAACAAACTAGAGGAGGCCTTTTCGGGAAACTGTTGCCAGGCCAACTGCTGCCAGACTTGTCAGGGGTGCCAGTCTTGCCAGACATGCCAGGGATGCCAAAAATGCCAGACCTGTCAAGGGTGCCAAACCTGCCAGGGGTGCCAGAAATGCCAGTATTACATGACCCAGAACTGCAATTGCGACTGCAACTGCAATTGCTCGGATGACAGCTAAAGGAGGAACAACTTATGATCATTGCAAAAGGAAACGTAAGTACGGCGGAAGGGCCTGTGCCGGTAGAGAATCTAAAACCGGGAATGCTGGTGGTGGACCGGGGCCATCGGGCAAGGAACCTGCTGATGGTAGAACAGGTCCAGCTCCATCAGACACTCCATTTTGAACGGAACAAAGACCTGGTCCTGGCGGGGAACAGCCTTCTTTTCACCCTTACAGGGTTGCGGAGCGCCATTTCTCTCAAAGGCGTGCGGAAGGCCATGGGTGGACGGATCCAGATGCTCTTTGAAGGAAGAAAGATGCAGGATGATGTGATGAAGATAAAAAAAGAAGAAGTCACTGGGTATCGCCTGACCATTGAGGACGGGAAGGACGTCCTGGTCAACGGGTACGATGTAGCAGATAAGGAGGAAGGGGTATGCTGAAGATTTATTACAACGAAGAATCCAATGCGGATTACCGGATCCACCTGATTCTTCGGGGCGATTTCTGCAAGGCGGAATGCAGCAGCAACAGCGAGAGCCGAAAGGGAGCCGATGTCATCGAGGCTCTGCACCCCTACAGTTCCTATGTGCTGACGGAAGGAAACGGAACTGTGAAACTGTTCCGCCGTCCCATGGCCTCCGATTACCGTTTTCTTGATCTCAACCGGTTGGGGGTATCCATCAAACTGGATTTTGCCGTCCTGACCCAGCTTTATGGAAATACTACCATCCTTGATATCGATACGGGCATTATGGCGGAAGGCCAGCGAGACATCGTGGTACGGATGTTCAACGGGCAGAAGGAGAATCTGACCATTGAAACGGATCAGGAATACGAATTGCTGCCCTTTCACACCAGCGACTTGATTCTGGGGGATCATCCCCGGATGAAACTGTGGGACAGTTACAGCCTTTCCGCTGGGGGCCGGGAACTGATGGCCAACCGGAAAGGATACCTGATTGATGGAGATCCGGAAGAA
>OMUE01000142.1 GCA_900314165.1 uncultured Acidaminococcus sp. | reverse complement strand
CTGTCACTCCTAAAACGTCAGCTTCCGGGAAGTGGCTCAAAACACGCTGGTAGCTTTCTGCCAGGGCGTGGTGGGCTTCATCCACGATGATGGTCTGGTATTCAGTTGGGGAGAACTTCTCCAGCCGTTTCGGCCTCATGAGGGTCTGGACGCTTCCCACCGTAATCCGGTAGAAGCTGTCCAGAGATGTCTCAGGACCTTTTTCCTTCGCACAAGAGAGACCCGTAGCCGTGGCTATCTTGTCCTGTGCCTGGTTTAAAAGCTCGTCCCTATGGGCAAGTATCAGGACTTTCTTCCCCGTTTGTACGGCGTTCTTAGCCACTGTAGCGAAGCATATGGTCTTGCCCGTACCGGTAGGAAGCACAAGCAGTGTCTTCTTGTGCCCGCTGTTCCATTCAGTTTCCACCGCCTGGACGGCTTCCTTCTGGTAGGGCCTCAGTTCCATGGCCAATTAGAAATGGCCGGCCTGGAAGGTTCTGGGTGCGGGCTGGGCAGAAGCCTTCTTGGGTGCCTTTTCAGGGTCGATGAAGTATTGGACGTTGTTGTAGTCCTTACCGTTATAAGGCCGGGGTTTCATATGCAGCCAGCCCTTGGCACCGTTCACTTCGTTCCAGCGCATCCTGAGCGGTTCGCCGTGTTTCTTCAGGCCGATGCAGATGAAGAAGGCAGACAGGGCCCATTCCTGCGTAGAATGCAGGTACAGGTTGTGCAGTACTTCCGTGGTTTCGCCGTCTTCGTTTGTGACGTCCAGATGCAGGGTTGCTTTCCAGCAGGGCGGAATCTTGGATCCGTCTTTGGGATTGTAGCGGCCTTTGTCGAAGTATTTTACGACAAAAGGATAGTCCCCTTCGGGAAACACGATGTATTTGCTCGGTTCCCGTTCCTGGTTGATCTCGCTGTCCCACTCTAATTCAAAACCTTCCGTGTTCGTCACATCTACTGCCGTATCCATCATGCTCATTGTCATTCCTCCTATTTTTTATATCCATTCAAAATAAACGCTTTGATCTGTGGCCAGGCACCGATCAGGACTCCTTCGATAAAGTCCTTGTCATAATCCATGATGCTGGTTTCTTCCGGATAGTAGCCCTGCCCGTTTTCCGTAGGTACCAGGAATACGGCTTTTCTGACCTGGTTTTCCTTGATACCGTCCAGCCGCATCAGGTCAAACAGCTTTTTGATCGCCTGCTGCTTGGGGTCGTTCCGAAACTGTTCCACAGCCTTATCCACAGCCTGTGGTTTCTTCTCTTCAGGAATCGGCACGGCACTGATGAAGGGTGCGATGCTCTTGAATTCAAAGGGTACTTCAGGCGGCAGGCCCCAGCGGTTCTTGGCGTCCCAGGTGGCAGAGTGCTGGGTGTACATGACACGCTTCCCGCCCATGCCTTTCTTCTTGCCGTTGTCGTCTGTGACCACCATGGTCTTGTAGTTGATAAAGAGCAGGGCGTCTGCCCACTCCTTCACCAGGGCGGACGTCTGGGCTGTAGTCTTCTTGTTCAGCTTCAGTTCCCACCGGTCATAGGCTCCCATCTCATCCGGCTGCTCGAATTTTCGAATCTGAGCGTGGGCGTTCAGCACCACGTTGATACCGTGCTTGATGGTTTCATTGAGGGCTTCCAGCATTTTTGCAAACGTTTCCAGCAGCTTGACGTAACCGGAGCCGTAGCCGAAGTCCTCGATGCTGGACTTTTTGTTCACAGCACACACGTGCTGGATACAGAGCTTTTCCGCCCAGTCCGCCGTATCGATGACCAGCGTCTTGCACGGTTTTTCAAAGTTCACCTGGTGGATCAGCTGCAGCAGCATCTCCCAGCTGGTGATGTTCTGGATCCGCTGCACGTCTAATTGGGATGTGCTGTCTTCAATGTCCAGAAAGAGTGGGTCTGGAAACTGGCTGGCAAACGTAGATTTGCCGATGCCTTCCGGGCCGTACACAACGACCTTCTGAGACCGGTTCAATACTCCCTTGGTAATGTTCATTACGTACCTCCTTAAAACTGTCCTGGAACGAATTTGGGGGCCTTAGGGGCGAATACCTGGTCGTCCCCTTTGACCAGCCCGTCTTCGATGATGATGCTGCATTCGCTGCCGGTGGATACCCTGGTAGCGATGACCTGCAGGTTCTGCTCTTTCAGCCATTCGCCGAACTCCCGCAGCGTGTCCAGGTCCATCTGCTCCAGCTTGTCCATGAGCACGAAGCCGCATTTCGGGTTCAGCTCACGGACCACGGCTGTGGCCACTTTCAGCTGCTCAGAGCCGCTCATGCCGTCCCAGGGGATGCCGTTGTAGGTCAGCTTGCCATCTTCTACGGAGAGGCCCGGCAGAGGCAGCTTGGCACCGTTCAGCAGGTTTCTGCGGTCGCTTCGGATACCTTCAATCTGTTGGGTCAGGGTTTCATATTGGCCTGCGTATTCATCGGCTTCGTTTTCGGCAATCCTCTTGTCAATATTCGCGCGAATCTTCCGATTGGTCTCTTCCACGTTGGCGATGGAGCTTTCCAAATCATCCGTGCTTTCATCGGTCAGGTTGGATACAGTTTCCTTAGCTTCTGCAATTCGGCTTTGCAGCTGGACCCGTGCATCCTGTGCGGCTCCCAGCTTCTGCTTCAGCTCTTCAATCTTTTCATCCAGGCTGGCCTGCTGGTCCAGCATTCTGTCCAGGTTCATACGTTGCTTCTGGTTCTGGGTGTTCTGAGCTACGATGGCCTGGAGCTGTCTGACCAGGTCCGTAGTGCTGATGACCTTATCCGGCAGGGCGGGATAGCTGGGCATGTTCTGTGCTGCCTTTTCCTTCGTGTCCCGGATCTTGCCGATTTCCGTCCGCTGGAAGTACAGCTTTCGTTCCTGCAGCTCCAGCTCTGCCAGCTTGTCGCCTACGCCGATGATCTTCAGCAGGGTGTCGGCCTTTTCTTTGTCGCTGGCAGCCATGAAGGCCGGAAGGTTCAGAGCAAGCTGGGAAATGAATTCATTCAGCAGCTTCTGCCCGGACTTCTTTCCGGTACTGTCGATGACTTTCAGAGTGCTGTTGGTACCTTTCCGCTCCACCACCAGGCCGTTGTCCAGTTCGATGTGGATGGAAGGCGGCGTCAGGGCATCTTCCCGTTTCGGGATGGTGGGCTTGAACTTGTCGCCGCCCAGGCCCCACATGATGGCGTTCAGCACGGACGTCTTACCCTGCCCGTTCCTGCCGCCGATGATGGTCAGGCCATCCTTAGACGGTTCCAGCTTGACAGCCTTCACCCGCTTGACGTTTTCGATTTCCAGTTGGTTGATTTTCATTTCGCTTCCTCCTGTGATACAATAGAGGCGGATATACGTGCTGATTTTTATCCACCTCTGACCTGTTGGCATTGCCGTGCTGACAGGTCTTTATTTTTTGACTTCCTTCCATTGGTTGAACTTTGCTTCCTGATCCAGACGCCTAACCGCTGTTTCATACTTCATCCACGGGCAGTAGTACGGGCTCCAGATCATCCACCCGGGCTTCACGTAGTTCTCGCATCGGACTTTGATGGTCCACAGCCCCTTCTTCTTCTCCTCTCGGCCTTTGTACTCCTGGATGGTGTAATAACGGAACTTACCATCCTTATAAATCTTTTTCATATCCATCTCTCCATCCACGGTTGTAGGCAATAGCGTACAGCCGTGTTAATTTTGCCGCCCGGTAATTGGCATCCATAAGATTGCTGGCCTCTTCTATCTCGATCTGACCATGCTTTGTGGTTAGACCGATGAGGTAGCCAGGTTCGTTTTTGACCACTTTGATTGGTGTAAACATAGACTGTTCACATCGGCGGCTCTGCCAGGACAGCCAGGGAGAAGATGACAACACAGCAGAAGAAGATGCCACCCAAGAACCCCTGTTCTCTAGGGGTCGTCGACCGCCAGAAGCAGTCAAAGATGTAAACTACCCAGCAAACAATGCAGATGACCAAGTACTTCAGGTCTCTCCAGGTTTCTTTGATAAACTGTTTCATCAGATTCCCTCCTTCACACAGGCTTCATTTGCCGCCGCTGTCAGGCTTCGCAGGATACCCAGCAGTCGGGCACATTCTGCCTTATAGTGGTCACGTTCCTGTCTGAGCTGCCGGAGCTCGGCAGGGCGGATATCCTGCTCTGTGATGCCGATCAGGTCCAGTACGTCCTTCTTGCGGAACATTCCCGGCAGTCCGGGAATCGGTTTCAACCAGCCCTCCGTCTGGAATTTCCGGAACGTAACTTCGGAGATGCCCAGGGTTTGGGCGGCTTCCTTACTCCTCATGGTCTGGCATTCCATCGCTTACTCCTCCTCGTCTTCCGGCAGTCGATTCGTGCATTCGCTTCGGCCTTCTTCATAGGCCAAATCTAACAGGCTGTTTAGCCAGTTGGCTTTTTCTTTGGCTGCTGTCAGGCTCCATTCTGTGCAGACAGGCCTTCCATTATAGGTAATGATGGGATGAGACATTTCTTTTCGCTGGAAGGTAACTACAAATCTGTTCATTCTTCCTCCCTGTTCAGCTGTTCGGCTAATATCTGTGCCAGCTTCTTGTCCTTGAACCGTCCGCCGACATATTCCCGGTTACCAGCATGGTCAACTGCATTCATATCTCGTAGCCGGTAGACCTGATAGTCCAGTTCGCCGCAAACGTGATTGCTGGCTACTCTCCATTCACTCTTCATGTGGGTTGCCTCCTTTGGTGATTTTTAATCACTATTTGTTGCAAAAAAAATATAATCTCTTTCTGCATTCGTAAGGTGCAACAACTCCTGGAGCTTCTTAATTTCTGTAGCCGTAAACTCGCTACGGTTAGTAAGTTTCTTCCAGAAGCCGCCCGCAGACAGCATTAGAGCCTTTGCAACTTGTTCCATTGTGTAACCAGCTCTTACTATCGCCGCTCGCAATTCGTTTTCCCTTGTCATCGTATCACCTCCTTCTGTGATTTTAAATCACACGCATAATATACCAAATTTGTGACATTATGTCAACAAAAATTAAAAGCTATTTATTTTTGTTGATTAGTTAGCACAAAAATATTATAATGTTGAACATAAAGGTGGTGTTCTTAATGGGTATTGGTGAAAGAATTAAAGCTCGCAGGGAACAATTAAACATGAGCCAGGACGAGCTGGCACAAAAGATGGGATACAAATCCCGTTCGACTATAGCAAAGATTGAAAGCGAAATAAATGAGGTCACGCAGTCAAAAATCGTAGCTTTTGCAAAAGCATTGAATACCAGCACAGGTTATCTTATGGGTGATGACGCTCCCACAAAACGTTCTTACTACCTAGACCCAGAAACGGCAGCATTGGCACAAGAATTACACGATAATCCGCAATATAGAGCGCTGTTAGATTCTTCGAAGAAACTCAGCCCGGAAGCTTTGAAGGAAGTCATGCACTTCATAGACTTCCAGACCAAGAAAGAAAGTGGTAGCGATGACTAGATATATTCTCTGCCCTCTGCCGTACCAGGTGAAGGGCTTCGTCCGGGAAGACGAGGACGGTGAACCAGTCTGTTTTTTGAATTCTAGGCTGACCAGGGAGCAAAACGTGGCTACAGCCCTGCATGAAGCCAAGCACATCCGCTATGGAGACCTTGCCGCAGCCTGTGACGTGGCCGAGCTGGAAAAGGACAGGCATAAAAAATAGCCCCAGGATGTATATGATAAGCTGATTATACCCAAAATCATCATCAGGAATTCCCAATCTCAT
>OMUE01000007.1 GCA_900314165.1 uncultured Acidaminococcus sp. | reverse complement strand
CAAGAAGGAGTCCTAGCCATGTCCTTTGCCAATGATGTGAAAAATGAGCTGTGCCGGCTGACAGACCAGGACCATGGCAGTGAGATGGCAGAACTTTTTGCCATGCTGCGCATCAGCGGGTCCGTTTCCCTGGCCGGACGCAAAGTAGGGCTCCACTTTACAACGGAAAATGCGGCACTGGCCAGGCGGATGCTGCGACTGTTGAAAAATAACTTTCCCGTGCAGACGGAAGTCATCGTTACCCGGTCCCGGCGATTGAAAAAGAACAACCGCTATCAGGTACAGGTCGTTCCGTCCGATGAAGCACGCAATGCCCTGAGCCGGCTGCATCTGCTGTCCCCCCTGGACGAGGCAGGCACGGCTCTCTTAAAACGGGATGAACGGAAAAAATCCTTTCTCCGGGGTGTGTTCCTGGCCGGGGGATCGGTGAATAAACCTATCAGCGACTATCATCTGGAACTGATCAGTGATACGCTGGACATGGCCCAATTCATCCAGAAAGTCATGAAGAATTTCAGCCTGCCGGCCCGGATTGTGGACCGGAAGAATTCCTATATCGTGTATCTGAAGGAGGGCAACGGCATTGCCTCGTTCTTATCCGTCATCGGAGCCCATAATTCCTACCTGGAGTTCGAAAATGTGCGGGTCCTCAAAGATATGAGGAATCAGGTGAACCGTGTGGTGAATTGTGAAACGGCTAACCTGAACAAGACTGTCCAGGCGGCCGTGCGGCAGCTCCAGGCCATAGACCTCATAGAGAAAACAGTGGGCTTGTCCACGCTGCCGGAAGCCCTGCAGGAAGCTGCCCGGCTGCGGCGCGAGCATCAGGACCTGTCCGTGGGGGAACTGGCAGCCCTGACAGAAGATAATGTGGGAAAATCCGGTTTCAATCACCGGTTGAAAAAATTGGAAAGCATAGCAGAAAAATTGAAGGATGGGGAGAAATGAAAGTACTGAAAGTATTGTTGGGAATCATCGTCGTGTTGGCTTTGTGTGTTACAGGTGCCTATTTTTATGTAAAACAGGATTTTCCAAAGTTCTGTGAAAATACGGTGCCCATCTTCGCTTACCACAGGGTAGAACCGGGCCACAGCGACCCGTATACCATGCCGCCCAAGGACTTTGAAGAGCAGATGAAGTACCTGAAGGAAGAACTGGGCTACAAGACCATCACGCTGGCAGAGTATGTGAAAGGCCGTAAGGAAGGCCGCACGTTCCACAAGGAATGTGTACTGATCTTTGACGATGGGTATCTGGATAATCTGACGTACGCTGCTCCCATCCTGAAGAAATATGGCTATGTGGGCAATATGTACATGGCCGTGAAGTATGAAGGCTGGCCGGGCTATCTGGACTGGCACCAGCAGCACGAACTGCTGAAATTCGGCTGGGCCATCGGGTCCCATACCATGAACCATAAACCCTTGGAATCCATGACGCCGGAACAGGTGGATTATGAACTGACGAAATCCATGGAACATATGCGGGGTATCTATAATCCTCCTGAAGGCCTGACGTTCTCCTATCCCAACGGCTCCAGCAATAAACGCATTGCGGATCAGGTACGGAAAGCCGGCTATATTGCCGGGGTGGACGGTAAAGTCGGCGTCAACGGACCGGATCAGGACCTGATGTTGCTGCGCCGGGTTAACGTATTCCAGAACCAGCCGGAAAATATCGGCTGCTTCCAGTATGATCTGAAGCGGGCCCAGATCCTCAGCTACATCGACCGGACCGGCCTGGATTCCGACAAAGTGCTGAAGCTGTATTATAAAGTCCTTGTCATGATCCGGGGCGAACAACCGGAAGAAGAGGACGAATAAAGTCCGTAAATTTTCGCTCAATACTTGCGTTCTTAAGCGAAAAAATGTACAATGAATGAAAAACCAGGATAGGGGGACTGTGAAATGGAAAAAAGAATTAAGACGGTAAACAAAGAAATGCTGAAAAAGACCCTGAGAACCGGCGGCTGCGGCGAATGCCCTGCTTCCTGCCAATCTGCCTGCAAGACTTCCTGCACGGTAGGCAATCAGGTCTGCGAAAAAGCTTAATCGGACTGTGATGGAGGCTCCCTGCCTGGGCAGGGAGCTATTTTTCTATAGAAGGGCGGATACCTAAGTTGTTGATTCATAGAATGCATTTGGATGACCATTACGTAGTACTGGATGTGAACAGCGGTGCTGTACACATCATCGATAAGATGATTTACGACCTGCTGGGCTTTTATGATGGTAAGAATGTAGAAGAAACGAAAGAACATTTTAAAGGCCAGTATCCTGAAGAAGAGGTGGCAGAGGCCTTGGAAGAACTGCAGGAGCTGCAGAAACAGGGCCTGCTGTTTTCTCCGGAATTTCCTGTGCCCGATACCTTCCACTTCGAGCCGGTGCTGAAATCCCTGTGCCTCCATGTGGCCCACGATTGCAACCTGCGCTGCGGTTATTGCTTTGCTGATACCGGGGACTTTGGCGGTCATAGAGCCCTCATGAGCAAAGAAGTAGCGGATAAGGCCGTGGAATTTGCCATTACGGGCAGCAAGAAGCGTCATAACCTGGAACTGGACCTGTTCGGCGGCGAACCCCTGATGAACATGCCTGTGGTGAAGCACATTGTGGAATACGTGCGGAAACGGGAAAAAGAAACAGGGAAGAATATCAAACTGACCCTGACGACCAATGGCACCCTGCTGACCGATGAAATCGTGAAGTTCCTGAATGACAACCACGTGATGCTGGTACTGAGCCTGGACGGTACGAAGAAGACCCATGATAATATGCGGCCTTATCCCGGCCATGTAGGCTCCTATGATGCAGCCGTAAAAGGTTTCCGGAAAGTAATCGAATCCCGCCATGGCAAAAACTATTATCTGCGGGGTACCTATACCCATTACAATACCCATTTTGTGGACGATGTGCTGGGTATGCTGGAAGTGGGCTCTGAGATTTCTATGGAACCGGTAGTAGGCACCACGGAACCCTACGTACTGACGGAGGAAGACTGGCCTGTGCTGGATAAGGAATACGAGAAACTGGCCCGGATCTACCTGCAGAAGAAACGGGCCGGGGAACCTTTTGACTTCTTCCACTTCAATGTGGCCCTGGACAATGGGCCCTGCGTAGCCAAGAGACTGGCCGGCTGTGGTGCAGGTCACGAATACTTTGCCATCACGCCCGAAGGGGACATCTATCCCTGCCATCAGTTTGTAGGACGGGAACAATATAAGATGGGTACATTGGACACCGGAATCGTGAAGAAGGATATGGTGCAATATTTCCGGCATATGCATGTTATGAAGAAAGCAGAATGCCGGGAATGCTGGGCCCGGTTCTTCTGCAGTGGCGGCTGCCATGCCAATGCGGACCTGGTGAACGGGACCATTGAAAAACCTTACGAATATGGGTGCAAGATCCAGCGGAAACGGTTGGAAATGGCCATCATCGTCCAGGCTCTCCTGACAGAGGACGTGGAAGAAGGGGGCAAGGATAATCGCCCTGTCATCGACAACTTTAAATTCCAGGTGGAAAAGTAACAAAGTTAACAAAAAACACTTGCACAATCGGGAAAAGTATGGTAAGATTCTATCTCGTCAGCAGGAAACAGACTTTTTAAGAGTCCTTGAAATAAAGACGATAAAGAAAAAGTTTAAAAAACTTGTTGACGAGATAGCACTTCCGTGCTATTATATAAAAGTCGCCGATGACGAGAGTCCGGTGACGGTAGAACTTTGAAAACTAAATATTGTTGACAGATGTGCGGGTCAAGTCACTACTACAGTGATGAGATCGAGTCACTTGGAGACAACCAAGAGAAAAAATCAAAAAGCTAGTATTTTAAGAGCCAAGCGGCTCTTCAAAATAATCCTATTTTGGAGAGTTTGATCCTGGCTCAGGACGAACGCTGGCGGCGTGCTTAACACATGCAAGTCGAACGGAGAACTTATTTCGGTAAGTTCTTAGTGGCGAACGGGTGAGTAACGCGTAGGCAACCTGCCCTCCAGTTGGGGACAACATTCCGAAAGGGATGCTAATACCGAATACGATGGATTTTCCGCATGGGATTTCCATGAAAGGCGCTTTCGGGCGTCGCTGGAAGATGGGCCTGCGTCTGATTAGCTTGTTGGTGAGGTAACGGCCCACCAAGGCGATGATCAGTAGCCGGTCTGAGAGGATGAACGGCCACATTGGGACTGAGACACGGCCCAAACTCCTACGGGAGGCAGCAGTGGGGAATCTTCCGCAATGGACGAAAGTCTGACGGAGCAACGCCGCGTGAGTGATGAAGGTCTTCGGATTGTAAAACTCTGTTGTCAGGGACGAATGTGAGGATTAGGAAATGAATTCTTATTGACGGTACCTGACGAGGAAGCCACGGCTAACTACGTGCCAGCAGCCGCGGTAATACGTAGGTGGCAAGCGTTGTCCGGAATTATTGGGCGTAAAGAGCATGTAGGCGGGCTTTTAAGTCCGACGTGAAAATGCGGGGCTTAACCCCGTATTGCGTTGGATACTGAAGGTCTTGAGTGCAGGAGAGGAAAGGGGAATTCCCAGTGTAGCGGTGAAATGCGTAGATATTGGGAGGAACACCAGTGGCGAAGGCGCCTTTCTGGACTGTGTCTGACGCTGAGATGCGAAAGCCAGGGTAGCAAACGGGATTAGATACCCCGGTAGTCCTGGCCGTAAACGATGG
>OMUE01000151.1 GCA_900314165.1 uncultured Acidaminococcus sp. | reverse complement strand
ATTTTTAGGTTGGATTTTCTATTGTGCTTTGGGAAAAAGTAAAAAATAGGTCTTGGGCCGAAGAAAAGGCGCTGTGAAATAATAGTGAAAAGTGAAAAGCGAAAAGTGGCCGCATGGCGGCATAAGAAAGAGGCTGTGAAAAAATGATCAACTCATTTTTTCACAGCCTCTTTTTATAAAGCCTCTTCGTTTTTACTCTTTGCTCTTCACTTTTGGTTTCCCGGCTGCCGTATAGAAGATGAACGCCAGGAACAGGAAGGCGATGATGAACCATTTAGTCAGCACGGCAGGGCCTTGTTTTACGAACATGTCGTAGTAGCCCTTCAGGTAGATGGTGATAATGAGGATGGGCAGGATGTACAGCAGATAGCTGCGCAGGGATGCCGGCATATTCCGCCCCTGACCATCGTTGGCTTCCGCCAGGAAATGGTCCCAGCCCCACCCGTTTTTCTTCGTGCAGAACAGTACGAAAGCCAGGCTGCCCAGAGGTAACAGGTTATTGGATACGATAAAGTCTTCTAGATCAAGAACGGCGGAGCCGGCACCCAAAGGCTGGAACCCGGACCACACATTATAGCCCAGGACGCAGGGAATACTCAGCAGCACTACTGCCACGGCATTGATAGCTACGCTCTTTTTCCGTTCCCAGCCAAACAGGTTCATGCCGAAGGCAATGATGTTTTCAAATACGGCGATGACGGTAGAGAGGGCTGCAAAGGACAGGAAGATAAAGAACAGCATGCCCCAGAACCGCCCACCGGGCATCTGTACGAACAGGTTGGGAATGGTCAGGAAAATCAGGGAGGGACCGGCGTCCGGTTTGATGCCATAAGCAAAGCAGGCAGGGATGATGATGAAGCCGGCCATAAGGGCCACGAAGGTATCCAGGGCCGTAATAGTCACTGCTTCTCCAGTCAGACTGCGGCCTTTGGGCAGGTAAGCCCCGAAAATCAGCATGGCACCAATGCCAATGGACAAGGTGAAAAACGCCTGGCTCATGGCTGCGAAGATTACATTGCCCCAGCCAATCTGATTCATAGCGGAGAAATTCGGCACTAAGTAGAATTCTATGCCTTTTTCCGCTCCTTCCAGCACCAGGGAATGGGCAGCCAGCACAATCATGAGCAGCAGCAGGGCCGTCATCATCCATTTCGTAATCCGTTCTACCCCATTCTGGATGCCGAAATAGCAGACGGCAAAGCCCAAAATGCAGGTAAAGATCATCCAGAACAGCATGGTGTCCGGACTTTTCAGCATAGCGCCGAACGTAGCGCCGATAAACTTCGTGGAAGCCCCTGCAAAGGTACCTTTAATATGCAGCCAGCAATAGTACAGCATCCAGCCGGTCACCGTGGTGTAGTACATCATCAGCATGTAGCAGCCTACGATGCTGATGCCCTTGAACCAATGCCAGCGGGTTCCTGCAGGCTCCAGCACATCAAAGCTCTTGGCGGCACTGCGGCGGCTGCCCCGGCCAATGGCGAATTCGCAGACCATGACAGGAATGCCCATAATCAGTAAGAACAGCAGATAGATCAGGATGAATGCGGCGCCTCCGAACTGACCACACAGGTACGGAAACTTCCACACGTTGCCGATGCCGATAGCACAGCCGGCACTGACCAGGATAAAGCCTAACCGGGAACTGAAGGAATCATAAGAATTTTTCTCCGACACGAAAACACCTCATTTCAAAGATTTTGCTACATATGCTATGTATTTTATAATAGGCAGGTATAAGATTCAAGGCTCATTGCTACTGTCTCTTATTGGGCTGGATCATAGGAGGCATCTGGGCTTTGACTTTGGGGCCGGGAGCCATGCCTCCCTGGGACTGTTGGTTCTGGCGCATAGGCTGCTGCATGCCGGGCATCTGGCCATGCTGCATACCTGAGCCATTGTGCTGGGAACCCATGTGATTCCCGTTCTGGCCCTGGTGATGTTGGCCCTGCTTCCGCTGCTGATTCTGCTGCAGCTGTTTCTGAAGGCTATCATTTTTCCGTTTCTGATCCGTACTATCCATCAGCTGGTTCCGCTGCTGGGCGGCCTTATCGGCTTCCCGCTTCGCCAGCAGCTTTTGTCCAAAGAATAGGCCTAAGACAACGACGGCCAGCATGAGCAGGGCAAAGATTCTGTTAGCATGGCTGTGGCTGTGAAACGGTGGTTCAGGATTTGGTGCAGCTGTCGGCTTCTTTTCAGGCGGTGGAGCAGCCGGTTCTTTTTTATCGGATAAATCCCCTGTAAACAGGTTTAAAAGTTTTTTGTTCATGGTATCCATCCTTTTTTCGTAATAGAAGTATTGTACTATTGTCTCACTAAAGTTACAATAAATATATTCTGAAACAGAAGGAGATCTTATGGAAAAGAAGTATTTTTTCTTCGACATTGACCAGACCCTGGGTGTGGGCATTAGCCAACAGGTACCGCCGGATACCCAGTACTGCCTGGATGAATTACAGCGGGAAGGCCATTTCGTGGCCCTGGCTTCCGGACGGATCCAATGCGATACCCAGGCTTTTGGGGAAAAGCACGGCATTACGTCTTCCGTAGCCGACGGGGGAAACAGCATTACCGTGGACGGCAAAATCCTGGAAATGACGGGGATGCCTCTGGATCCCTGCAAGAAACTGCTGCGGGACCTGACAAAACGGCATCAGCCCTGGGCTGTAGTGGTGGACAACACGCTGAACCGGTATTCCCCGTATCCGGATTATCCCAGAAGCGACCCGAAAAACTATATGACGACCATCATCCAGCCTGTGGATATAGAGAAACTGACAACGGTGTATAAGATTACGTACGCTATGGAGCCGGAAGGCACGGAGCCTGCGAATCAGCAGGGTCTGGGCCATCTTCCCTATATAGACCGGACGTACCTGGTGGAACCGGTGGACAAGGGCATCGGCATTGAGAAGATGATGAAGCTGTTAAAAGCAGATCCCAGGGACGCTGTGGTCTTTGGGGACGGGTTCAACGATATTGCCATGTTCCGGAAACCGTTTTTCTCCATTGCCATGGGTAATGCCCGGCAGGTCCTGAAGGACAGGGCGGACTTCATTACGAAGAACGTGGACGAAGGCGGCATCCTGTATGCCTGCCGCAAATTCGGCTGGCTGAGAGATGAGCCGGAAAATTGTAAATGGTAAAAAAGGCGCTGTGAAAAAATAGTGAAGAGCGAA
>OMUE01000129.1 GCA_900314165.1 uncultured Acidaminococcus sp. | reverse complement strand
CAAGACCGTCGAAAATTTAAAAATTATGGACTTACACACTTAGCTTGACACACTCTCATTTTTTCACAGCTCCTTTATCGTGTGCTTCTTACAACCTGATTTCTCCCCAGGCTTTGTTCAAATCAAATTCTTTATGAGGTTTTTCCATCTTTGGCTTAACTGGCTTCTCCGTGGTGTTGATGTTTTCCACGAACAGCAGCAGACGGTTGATGACGTTTACATCGCTGACGCCGCTGTCGAAGTCCAGGCTCAGCAGGTTCATCTTAGGATACAGGCTCTTAATCTTCTTTTCGATGCCCTTGGAGATAATGTGGTTGGCGATACAGCCAAAAGGCTGCAGGCTGATGACGTTGTTGATGCCGGCTTTGGCAAAGCCGATCATTTCTGCAGGCAGCAGCCAGCCTTCCCCGAACTGGGCCGCCATGTTGATGACGGTCTTGCCGTTGTTGGCCAGGTCGTAGATATCTTCAATGGGGGTAAAATACTGGAATTTGGCACCAATCTTGTTGACCTTCTTGATCTGGCTGGTGACCCAGGAGTACAGGAAGTCGGACAGCAGGCGAGGCACCTTGTGCCGTTCCAGGCCGAATTTCTTGTTGGTCAGGCGGTTCACGAAAGCCTGCATGAAGAACGGAGTCAGTAGGGGAGGCATAACCTCAATCTGGTGATCCATGAGCCAGCCCGTAATGTTTTTGTGGGCGAAGGAGTTGAACTTCAGGTAGATTTCCCCAACGATACCCACCTGGGGCAGGTGCACATCCGGTTTGACTGCAGCGTTGAATTCTTCTGCCGCCTGTTTCAACAGCTTCAGCAGGCCGCTGGAGTTATTGGCTTCAATTTCTTTTTTGGCCAGTTCCAGGTATTTATTCTTCAGCTGGGCTGCCTTGCCGGTTTCTACTTCCCGGACTATGGTAGCATTATAGAACTTGCTCAGGATATCGGAATACAGCACCGTCGTTACGGTGATTTTGGCAATCTTCAGCCAGTTCAGCTCGAAGCCGGGCTGATCGTTCTTGATATTCTTGCTGGTAGCCAGGGAGAGGACAGGCGTATCCTTGAAGCCGGCAGCAATAAGGGCGTGCTTGATGAGCCCGTAGTAGTTGGACGCACGGCACTGGCCACCGGTCTGGCTGATGGCTACAGCAGTCTTAGACGGATCGTATTTGCCGGACTGCAGGGCCCGGATAAAGTCGCCTACTACCAGGGTAGCAGGATAGCAGACTTCGTTATTGGCAAATTTCAGCCCCAGATCCGCAGATTGCACGGTGCTTTCCGGCAGGGTCACTACGTTGTAGCCCAGGTTCTTCAACACGGAAGGAATCAGCGGGGAGATAAACGGTGTAAAGAACGGGGACAGGATTGTGTAGCCCTTCATATCCTTCTCAAAACGAGGAGGCTCTTCGAAAGGCTTGTCTTCCTTGGGCAATTCGTTATTGTAGCGCAGGCTTTCCACGACGGAACGGACCCGCAGCTTCAGGGAACCGATGTTGGACACATCGTCGATCTTCAGCAGGGTCAGGGCCTTGTTGTGGCGCTGGAGGATGCCGCGGATTTCGTCCTGCAGGAAGGCGTCGGGGCCGCAGCCGAAGGACGTCATTTCCATGAAGTGGACGGTGTTGTCCTGACGGGCTACCCAGTCTGCTGCTTTGGAAATCCGGTTGATATAGGCCCACTGGCGGACCAGATAAGAGTCGTCAATGGTGATGGAGCTGTCCTCCCGGACCAGATCCTCGTTGATGACGTTGATGCCCATGGCCGCAATGGATTCACTGAGCTTGTGCTGGATCAGGGGATCCGTATGGTAGGGCCGGCCAGCCAGCAGGATGGTCAGCTGGTGGTTGTCCCGGCTGTTTTTCAGGATTTCTTCGTTCTTCGCTTTGATGGCCTTGACGTATTCATCCTGGGCTTTCATAGCCTCTTTGAAGGCTTTGTCCGCCGTAAACCGGTCGAAGCCGATGTAGCTCAGGTATTTCCGAATTTGGCCTTTCAGCAGCTTCGTATCCTGGAAGTTAATAGGAGGAGCATCGATGGGAATCTCCGTATTCGTTACGCTCTTGATGACGTCGGAATAGCCGGACACTACAGGGCAGTTGTAGCTGTTGACCTGCCGCTTGTCGTCCTGCCGTTCGTAAATGACGTAGGGCATGAAGATCCGGTTCACCCGCTTGCGGATCAGGTCGTTGATGTGGCCGTGAACCAGTTTGGCAGGGAAGCAGATGTTGTCGCTCATGACGTCATGGATGCCGCCTTCGTAATTTTTGAAGGTGGACGGATCGGACAACTGGACCTTCAGGCCGCAGGTGGTGAACAGGGCATGCCAGAAGGGATAGTCTTCGTACATATTCAACACTCTGGGAATGCCGATGACCCGTTCCGCGTCTTCTTTTACAGGGCGGTCAAATAACAGCTTGTATTTATAATCATAGATATTTTCTCCCGGCTTGTGTTCTCCGCCTTTATTGGTGAAAAATTTTTCACACTTATTGCCGGAGAAATACGTACTGCCATTGGAGAAATTGTATTTTTTAATCAAACAGTTGTTTTCACAGCCATGGCATTGCAGCTGGCTGTCCGTGTAGTTGGCCACGTGGATCATATGGTCTAGGGTCACAGAACCTTCTGCATGCTGACGGGCAAACAGGGCGCAGCCATAAGCCCCCATGATTTCCGGAATGTTGCTGCGGTGTACGGTGGTATTCGTCAGCAGTTCGAAAGCCCGGACCACGGCGTCGTTCTTCATGGTACCGCCCTGAAGCACGATTTCCGTACCCAGATCCTTCGTATTCTGCAGCTTCAGCACCTTGTACAGGCAGTTCTTGATGACGGAATAAGCCAGGCCGGCGGCAATATCGCCGATGGTCACTCCTTCCCGCAGGCTCTGCTTGACCTTGGAGTTCATGAACACGGTGCAGCGGGTGCCCAGGTCACAGGGTTCCTTGGCCTCGCAGGCCAGTTTGGCAAAGTCGCTGACGGAATAGTTCAGGCCTTTGGCAAAGGTTTCCAGGAACGTGCCGCAGCCGGAGGAACAGGATTCGTTGAGCTCCATACGGTTCAGGATGCCATGGTCTACGAAGATGGCTTTCATATCCTGGCCACCGATGTCCAGAATAAAGGACACTTTTTTATTAATTTTGCGGGCTGCCAGATAGTGGGCGATGGTTTCGATAATGCCGGTCTTCAGGTCGAAGGCGGCCTTGATCAGGTCTTCGCCGTAGCCCGTGGAGCAGCTACCCAGAATCTGGGGATTGGCTCCCGTATTCAGGCAGGCTGCGTAGAAGGCTTCAAAGCTCTTCTGGACGGCACCAATGGGGTTGCCGTTGTTGGGCGCATAATAAGTGAACAGGATCCGGTCCTGGGGGTCCGTGACTACCAGCTTCGTAGTGGTGGAGCCGGAGTCTATGCCTACGTAGACTTCCTTCGTCTCGCTATTCAGCGGCGTCAGCTGGATGTTGTCCGCTTCTTTGGCCTTTTTCCAGGCGGCGTAGTCTTCTTGGGATTTGAAGATGGCTGGCAGCACATCGTCCGTACGCACATTGGTCTGGGGAGCCTGTTCAAATTTCTCAATGAGCTTGTCCACCGTAATGGAGGGAGCATCCTGGGCGCTAAGGGCTGTGCCATAAGCCGGAATCAGGTTTGCATTGTCCGGAACAATGAAGTTCACATAAGGAATTTTTAAACAATCCATAAGTGCTTTGCGAAGTGCAGGCATAAAAGTCAGGGGCCCGCCGCAGAGCAGGATCTTGGGTTCGATGGTGCAGCCGTGGCTCAGGGTGGCAATGACCTGGACGGCTACTGCATGGAATATGGAGATGGCAATGTCTTCCCGGCTGACGTTCTTGGCCAGCAGATTCTGGATATCCGTCTTGGCGAATACGCCGCAGCGGGAAGCGATGTAGTGGACGTGCTGGGCTTTTTCAGCCAGCCCGTTCAGTTGTTCGATGGGTATGCCCAGCAGCACGGCCATCTGGTCCAGGAAGGCCCCGGTACCGCCGGCACAGTTGCCGTTCATGCGCAGGTCGCAGCTGCCATCCGGTTTGATATAGACGATTTTCGCATCTTCTCCGCCGATGTCGATAAGGGTGGAGACTTCCGGAAATTTCGTCTTCACGAATTTCGTGGCAGCGATAACTTCCTGCTCAAAGGGCAGACCGAATTTTTCTGCAACCCCCATGCCTACGGAGCCGGTAATCTTCAGCTTCAAAGCTGCGGCGCCGATCTGGGAGCGCAGTGTGGACAATACTTCCTTCAGGACGCCGGTTACATTGGCCTGGTGTCTCTTGTAACGGGAGAAGACCACATTTTTTTTATGGTCCAGTACCACGATTTTTGCTGTGGTAGAACCGATGTCTAAACCTACATTAAACGTACTCATAATGCACCTCTTACTAAAGTGTATATTATTATAACACACTAGGCACAAAAATCCATATAGTAGAAGGAAACATAATTAAGCGAGAATGTAAAATGTGGTACAATGAAAAAATAAAAGCGAAGAGCGAAGAGTAAAGAGCGAAGAGGAGTGCGCTGCACTGCCCCCTTGCCAGCTTTGTAAAGGGCTCCGCCCAGCCCCACCACCATCTGCCTTGAACTAACTTGTTTTTGCAGACGGTCCTCCTCCCCTACGGGGATGACAAGATCCCTACGGGGGCGACAGCCCTCTGGGCAGCGCCCTGTCATCCCCTTGCACAGTGCGGGGGAGAGTAGAATTAGAGCTATCAGCATCCTCTATGTCCGCCCTTTTCAAGGGCGGGGGACCATCCGTACGGATGGTGGTGGGTTCATTCCCAAGGCACGGTGGCGGGGCCGTCCAGCGGACAGCCAGCCCACTAGCAACTAGCCCTCTAGCCCACTATGTTCTATAGAAGCGGAGTGAAGAATATGATTCGAACATTGTTTATAGCACTATTGCTGCTGCTTAGTACGACCCTTGCCCACGCCTGTACGTTGTTCGGCGCTACGGGGTCTGCTGTACAATGGGGCGGGACACTTATGGTGAAGAACCGGGACTGGCGGCCGGAATACCAGGAAATGCGCCTGGTCCAGGGGCCTGTGTACCGGTATTACGGTCTTTACGGCGGCAACGAGGAAAAGATGGGCCTCCGGGGAGGCGTCAATGAAGGAGGCCTGGCGGTCTTCAGCGCTGCTGCCAGCGTACTGCCTCAAAAAGAACGGTTTACCATGGGTAAACCTACCAACGTGCTCAGCAAACTGTTGGGCCGCTGTAACACGGTGCAACAGGCGTTGGACACGGTGAAAATCTGGGGCGGACCCAAGTTTTTGCTTATAGGGGATGCCACAGAACTGGCCTATGTGGAAGTGGGCAGCGAAGGCCGCATCAAGGTCCGCCGGGAAAAGAACACCACTCTGGCCCACACGAATCACTACCTGAGCCCGGAATTCCTGGACCTGAACAAGAAAAAAGCGGTGTCCAGCCATACCCGTTACGGCAGGATTACGGAGCTCCTGGCTCAGGAGACCCAGTCTTTAACACTGGACAAGGTCATGGAACTGGCCCGGGACCAGCATGACGGCCCGGACAACAGCATCTGGCGCACAGGCAGCCGGGAAGACGGACCCCAAACCCTGGCCACCTTCGGCGTCTGGCTGCATCCCAACGCCAAACCCGACGTGTCCCTCGTTATCCGCTACAGCCCGGAAGACCAGGGCGAAGAAGACGTGTACCAGTTGGACGGGGAAGAGCTGTGGAAAGTTAAAGCGAAGAGCGAAGAGTAAAGAGCGAAGAGGGTGCACTGCGCTAACTCTGTCCGCCCTCGCAGGGCGGGGGCGGGGGACCGGCGTAGCCGGTGGTGGGGGTGTGTTCATCCAGCGGACCACTTTTCACTCTTCACTTTTCGCTTTTCACTGATCCAGGTTGTATACAAAAAATCCCTTGACAAAAAAACTTAAAGTAGTATTATAGAGCCAAGCTTTTGATAAGCACAGCACATAGATAAATCCTGAGAAGGGAAAGAGTAGTTCTTCACCTGGATTTCAGAGAGCCGGCGGTTGGTGTGAGCCGGTATGACAGGCAGAATGAAAATCATCCCAGAGGAGCAGGACTGAAGCAATATTAAGTCCTGACGGTTGTTCCCCGTTAGTGGAAACGCGTATGTTGGTACGTTGTAGAGAGCCTGTGACAGCAATGTCATGGGAATCAGGGTGGTATCGCGGAATTCTAATCCGTCCCTCATTGGAGGGACGGATTTTTTATTTCCCCTTCAACAATCTCTCTTACAGAAAAACCAACGCAATATCTATTTCAAAG
>OMUE01000211.1 GCA_900314165.1 uncultured Acidaminococcus sp. | reverse complement strand
GGTTGTAAGCTGCATAAGGAGCCAGCAGGCCGGACATATCTTTGATGCAGATGGAATCTGCGCCCATTTCTACCAGTTCTTTAGCCAGTTTTACGAAGTCGCTGTCCTTGTGGACGGGGCTGATGGTGTACACCAGGCAGCCCTGGGCATGTGCGCCGGCAGCTTTCGTGGCTTTCAGTGCGGTTTCCAGGTTCCGGGTATCGTTGAAAGCATCGAATACGCGGATGATGTCGATGCCGTTGGCTACGGAGCGTCTTACGAATTCCCGTACTACGTCATCTGCATAGTGGTTGTAACCCAGCAGGTTCTGGCCGCGGAGCAGCATCTGAAGTTTCGTCTTCTTCACGTGTCTGCGGATGGTCTTCAGTCTTTCCCAGGGATCTTCGTTCAGGAAACGCAGGCAGGAGTCAAACGTAGCGCCGCCCCAGGCCTCCAGTGCATAGAAGCCGCAGTCATCCAGAGCTTCCAGGACAGGGATCATGTCGCTGGTGCGCATTCTGGTAGCGCAGATGGATTGATGCCCATCGCGTAATACCGTTTCCACGATTTTTACGGGGTTCGGATTGTTCATGAGTCAACCTCCTAATACATTTAAAGACTTTTGAGTCACTATCGACATATTACATAAGATAATTATAACATACTAGATTCATAGGGGGTAATATAAGAAGGATTATTTTTAACATTAGAGAAAGCTTATTTGATGCATGGATAAGGACATACGACAGCCGACCGACGACTGACGATATAGGAACCACGCTTCGCGTGGAACATAATCAAACCGGCGTAAGACGGTTTGTTCCTCTATCGTATGTCGTCCGTCGTACATCGTACGTCGCTCTTCGCTCTCATCAACGCTATTTCTCCCGCATACCCTTCCAGATCGTTGGGCGTCTCCAGGATGAAGGGTTTGCCTTGGAGGGCGGGATGATTGACCACACAGGCCAGGGTGTCCAGGCCCAGGCAGCCTTTGCCCAGGCATTCGTGTCGGTCTTTGTGGGCCCCCAGAGGATTTTTGCTATCGTTGAGATGGATGGCTTTCAGGCGGTCCAGGCCCAGGACCTCGTCGAAATGCTGCAGCACTCCGTCCAGGTCCCCGGCGATGTCGTAGCCTCCGTCCCACACGTGGCAGGTATCCAGGCACACCCCTACTTTTTCCGGCTCATCCAGCCGGGCAATGACGGCGGCCAGTTCCTCAAAGGTTCGGCCCACTTCCGTGCCCTTGCCCGCCATGGTTTCCAGCAGCAGGGTCACGTGGCCGGCTTTGGGCAGCACCTGGTTCAGGCACTCTGCCAACAGAGCGATGCCTGCCTCCGCACCCTGGCCCAGATGGTTGCCGGGGTGCATGTTGTAATAGGTGTTGGGAATGGCGTTCAGTTTGACCAGGTCGTCTTCCAGGGTTTCCCGGGCAAAGGTCCGCACGTCCTCCTTGCTGGAGCAGGGATTCAGAGTATAAGGGGCATGGGCTACTAGGGGAATGGTGCTGTTCCCCTGCCACAGGTCTATGAATTTGGCCACGTCCTTAGGGTCCAGATCCTTGGCCTTGCTGCCCCGGGGATTACGGGTGAAGTAGGCAAAGGTGTCTGCGCCAATGGACAGAGCCGTACGGCCCATGGCGGCAAAGCCCTTGGAGGACGATAAATGACAACCGATATGGAGCATGAGCTTTTCCTACTTTCTTGCCTGGTCCAGTTCCTGGGAGCGCAGGTCATTGACCCGGTGCTTCAGGAGCAGGCAGCTGCGGCTGTGGGCCTTGTCCCTCTTGATACCTTGGAACAGGCAGGACACCCATTGGTACGTGCCGTCCTTCTGCCGTTCCCGGACTGTGAATTCTACCTGGGAACAGGTCTTCATAGCTCTTTCTATGAGGGATTTCAAGACTTCATCCGGATATTTTACGGCATCCTCAGGATGCAGGGGTCCAACCAGATCCTGCATGGTATTCAGAGGCCTGGAGACCTCCTCCAGGTCACTGTTATGGAATTCATAGCTGTACACGATGCCGTTAGGGAGATCGATGTCCTCCAGGCAGTCATAGGTGTCGCACAGGTGGGCCACCAGCTTACCGATCCGGTATTTGATGGACCGCTGCTGGCGGACCTGATGCACCCGGAAATGGTACAACAGCAGCAGCAGGACTACCAGGACGACGAGCACCTCGAGAGCACGCACAAGGTATGGCCAGGCCTGGAGCCGTCCTGCATCCGTAGCCAGATAGGCCTGCCAGCCTGCGATATGATCCGTAATTTGATTTACAATCCCCATTGTCCACGCTCCTTACGAGATTATTGCAATTGCTTCTGCAGATAGGCTTCTGCAGCTTCTAACTGATTGGCCCCGGTTTCATCGGTGGGCTCCACCACTTCATCGGGGGTAATGCCCACTTTGTCGATGCTGCGGCCCTGGGGCGTATAGTACTTGGCAATGGTCAGCTTCACCGCCGTTTTGGGGGTCAGCATAAACACGCTCTGGACCACGCCTTTGCCGAAGGTCTTCACGCCGAACAACCGGCCGGAACCCGTATCCTGGATGGCTCCGGACACGATTTCCGAGGCGCTGGCGGTGCCGTGGTTTACCAGCACGGCCAGAGGGTACTTCACCTGCTCCAGGTCGGAGGATTCCGTCATGGTCTGGCCCTGCTTGTCTGTGACAGACACAATGGGGCCTTTGGGCACCAGCAGCCGGGCCACGTTGACGCCGCTGTTCAGCAGGCCTCCGGGGTTGTCCCGCAGGTCCAGAATCAGGCCCTTCATGCCCTGGCCTTCCAGTTCCGTCAGCTTGGCCTTGAAATCCTTGGCCGTATCCTCGCTGAAATTCGTAATGCGCACGTAGCCGATGTTGTCCGTCTGCATTTTGCCGTAGACGCTCTTCAGCTTGATGTCGCCCCGGGTAATAGTATAATCCTGGGGCTCCCCTTCGCCCCGCTGGATGGTCAGCTTCACCTGGGTGCCGTTTTTGCCCCGGATCTTCTTTACCACCGCATCCAGGGTCAGGCCCGTCAGTTCTTCGTCGTCAATCTTTATCAGGACGTCTCCCGATTTGATGCCGGCTTTGTAGGCCGGCGTATCCTCTATAGGGGAAACGATGACGAACTGGTTGTCCTTCATGCCCATAACCATGCCTACGCCGCCAAAATGGCCTTCTGTCATGGTGGACAGGGCTTCAAAGTCCTTGGCATCCAGATAAGCAGAATAAGGGTCGTTCAGGACCTTCACCATGCCGCTGAGGGCTCCGTCGTACATTTTGGAGGTGTCGGTGTCCCCTACGTAATGCTGCTCGATCAGATGCATGGTGCGGATGACCTGGAATAAATGGGAGGGATCCCCAATGTATTCCCGGCACAGGTAGTAGGTCCCCCCTGTAAAGACGCACAGGGACAGGACGAACGTACCGATGAGCGCACCAATGCCAAACCGTTTCTTACCCATAGTTTCTCCTTTTTGTCCGGGGTTTCCGTGTCCGGCTCCGGCCCGCCTTAAGGCAGGTAGGCCAGGGGCTGGGTCACTTCCCCGTGGATCCGTACTTCAAAATGGCAGTGAGGGCCCGTAGAATTGCCCGTACTGCCGGCCAGGGCAATGGTCTCGCCCCGGCTCACATGGTCCCCTACCCCTACGGTCAGGGACGAATTATGGCCGTACAGGGTCACCATGCCGCCGCCATGGTTGATCATGACCGCGTTGCCGTAGCCTCCCAGCCAGCCCGCATAAATGACCGTGCCGCTGTCGGCCGCCGCTACAGGATCCCCGTAATCTGCCGCAATGTCTATGCCTGCATGGAAGATCTGGGTGCCCCAGATAGGATGGACCCGCCAGCCGAAGGGGGAGGTAATGGGTCCGTTCACCGGCCAGCCCAGTTGTCCCGTGCCGCCGGCAGAGGCTGCTGCCGCCGCTTCTTCCTGGCGCCGCCGTTCCTCTTCTTCCATCTGTTTGATCATAGCCGTAATCTGCTGGCTGTTCTGCTGGAGTTCTGCGTATTCCGCATCCATCTTCGCTTTTTCCGCCAGGGCCTGTTCGTACAGAGCCTGCCGCTCTGCGGTCTTCTGGGCTACGATTTCCTTCTTCTTGGCCACTTCCACGTGGATGGCATCCAGTTCCCGCTTGTTTTCCGCCAGGATGGCCTGCTGCCGTTCCAGTTCCTTCCGCTGGGCTTCCAGTTTGTCGATGAGCTGGAAATCCCGGCGGATGACCCGCTGCAGCAGGTACATCCGGGACGCGAAATCCCGGAAATCCGTGGAGCCTAATAACACATCCAGGTAATTGACCTGGCCATTTTCATAGATATCCCGCAGCCGCTGCTTGTAGATGTTGCGGGTCTTTTTGTATTCCGCCTGCTTTTTGGCCAGAGCGGCTTCGT
Source organism: uncultured Acidaminococcus sp. (assembly GCA_900314165.1). Next base: position 13,442 of record OMUE01000211.1, on the reverse strand, counting down.
TCTGGCGGATCTTGATGGACAGGGCTTCCTGACGGGCCTCCACGGCGTCCAGTTCTTTTTTGGCCTGGGCCAGCTCGTTCTGGGCTTCCACCAGCCGGTCCACCGCAGAAGAAATAACCTTCTTCTGGGATTCCCGCTCTGCGTCCTTGGCTTCCATCTGCTGCTGGACCTCTTCCAGCTCGGCCTTCTTGTCCTCTATGGACTCTGCCCAGGTGGCAGGGGTCCACAGCTGCAGGGACAGGCACAGGGCAGCCAGGATTGCTGCTTGCTTTCTCATGTGCTCCGCCCCCTACACGTCCAGGAACTTGCGCAGGGAAATGCCGCTGCCCAAAGCCCCGATGACCGTCCCAACGCCCACAAGGGCCATGCACAGGTAGCCCATAAAGGGCCAGCTGGGCAGCATGGGGAAGAAGGCCAGCGTAGCGTAGATCTTGGCCTGCATGGCGTTATAGGCCTGGAACAGGATGACGGCAGCAATGAGGGCTCCCGCAAAGCCCATGACCATGCCTTCCAGCAGAAACGGCCAGCGGATAAACCAGTCCGTAGCCCCTACATATTTCATGATATTCACTTCCCGGCGGCGGGCAAACACCGTAAGCCGGATGGTATTGGAGATAATGAACAGGGTGGCTACGGCCAGCATGACGATGAGGATAATGCCTCCCAGCCGCAGGATCTTCGTGAGCTGGAACAGATGTTCCACTACTTCCTGGCCGAATTTCGCCGTCTCTACCCCGGGCATTTTTTCAATCTTGGGGACGATGGCGGGGATCCGCTCCGGTTTGTCCACCCGGATTTCGAAGGAATACGGGAAGGGATTGTCCTCGCCCAGGGCGTCCAGCAGCTTCTGCTGTTCTCCCAGCCGCTGTTTGAACTGCTTCAGGGCTTCCTGCTTTGTGACGGCTTTCACCTTTACGACGCCTTCCATGCTGCGCAGGGTCTTGTCCATGTTCTGCAGCTGCTCCGGTTTCGCCGTATCCTCCATGTACACGGTGACCTGGACCTGGCTTTCCAGGTGACGGGCCAGGTTATTCACGTTCATGACCATAATCAAAAACAGGCCCAGTACCAGAATGGACAGGGCCACAGTTGAAATAGAGGCAATGCTCATGAGGGAATTGCGTTTTATGGACTTGAAGGTTTCTTTCACATAATACCATTTCGTATTAAACTTCATAGCCGTAAACTCCTTTTTGGTCGTCCCGGACAATTCGCCCTTCTTCGATGGCAATCACTCGTTTCTGCATATAGTCCACCATAGTCTTGTCGTGGGTAGCCATGATGATGGTAGTCCCATTATGGTTGATCTGGGAGAACAGGTTCATGATTTCCATACTGGTTTCCGGATCCAGGTTCCCTGTCGGTTCGTCGGCAATGACCAGCAGAGGGTCGTTGACAATGGCCCGGGCAATAGCCACCCGCTGCTGCTCGCCGCCGCTCATTTCTCCGGGGTAATTGTTGGCCCGCTCTTCCAGGCCCACCATCTTCAGCACCTCTTTGACCCGGCGGCGGATCTTGAAGGAGGGCGCTTCGATGACCTGCATGGCAAACGCCACATTTTCAAAGGCGGTCCGGTCGTTCAGCAGCCGGTAGTCCTGGAACACGATACCCAGCTGCCGGCGCAGGAAGGGGATCTCCCCCCGCTTCAGCTTCATGACATCTACCCCGTCCACCAACACCTGGCCGGACGTAGGCTCTATTTCCCGGGAAATCAGGCGGATAAACGTAGATTTTCCCGCGCCACTGGGACCTACCAGGAACACAAATTCCCCCGGCTTGATGTGTACGCTTACATCCTCCAGCCCTAAGGCCCCGCCGGGATATACCTTCCCTACATGCTTCATTTCCAGCAAAATACCCGCCTCCCACTGTTATTTCTTCGTTAAGGCCAGCGCCCGTGAAATATTCCTGGCTGCTTCCTGCCGCAGGGCAAGGATTTCCTGCCGTTCCTGCCGACCGTCCGCCTGCCACAGCTGCTGCGCCATAGCGGTAATTTCTTCTTTCGTAACCTTATCAATGGTATTGACTACGTGGCCCTTCATGCCTGCCACAAAACGGTCCACCTTGGGATCGTAGCTGACAGCCATCAGGGGCACGTCGTTAATGGCCGCAAACACCAGGGCATGGAGCCGCATGCCGATCAGCAGATGAACCTGGCTGATGATGTCCTGGTACTGCTGGGTGCTGCAGCGCTGGGCCAGGATGAAGACGTCCGACGTATCCTCCATAGCCTTCTGCACGCTTTCCGACAGCTGGGCGTCAGCCGGAAACTGCAGGGGCAGGAACAGGATCTGTGCCTTGTACTGCTGTTTCAGCTCATCAGCTGCCTTGGCAAATTCTTTTACAAACCGTTTTTCGCCCTTCCAGTGCCGCAAGGCAAAGGCGATAACGGGCCTGTCCGGATCCATGCCCCACTGGGTTAGCAGCTGGCGGCCTTGTTCTGGCCGGCCCTGGGGCAGGTTGAACACGGCGTCACTGGTGACCAGGATCTGCTCCGGATCCAGGCCCATGGCGGACAGATCTTCCAGGGACCCGTCGTCACGGACGGTAATGAGATCGGCGCCGGCACACACCTTTTTCGTCAGCCAGCGGCAGAAGCCACCCCGAATCGGGCCGATGCCCTGGGCAAACAGCATGCAGTGACAGCCCATAAGGCCTGCCAGGGCGATGATGCTGAGATAATAGAACAGGCTCACCTGGCTGGTCACATTCTGCAGCAGGCTGCCCCCGCCGCTGAGCAGCAGGTCTGCCTGGCTCATGGCCTTCAGGATGCCGAAAGGATTAAACCGGTGGACGGCCTGCACGCCGGGGTGCAGGGTCTCCGTCACCTGGGGATGCCCGGAAATCACTGTAATCTCTATGGTCGGTTCCTGCTGCTGCAGGGCGGTGACGATGGCCGTCAGCATGGCCTCGTCCCCTGCATTGGAGAAACCGTAATAGCCTGAGATCAGGATTTTACTCACGGGATTCCCTCCTTGTTTCCACAAACTTCACGACTTTCGGATAGAGCTGCACAAAGATGAACAGGCCGATAAGGCCTGCCATAACGCCTAAGGCATAGCCACCTGCTGCCCGCACGTAGCTCATGAGGATGGGCGAACGCATATGGGCAAAGGTCTGCACCGCACTGCCCTGGCCGATGGCGGCCGCCGTCACTGTCAGGCCGCAGAACCAGACCGGCAGCTTCTTCCAGGCTGCCCAGGCCGCAATGTAAAACGCAGGATGGCCGATCATAAATTCTTTTTCCCGGGGACGGGCCCACATGACCTGTTCCAGGAAATACCGTAATTTCAATTCAATAGCCGGCACAGGAACCCCTGCCGTATGGCCGCTGCGGCCGATGAAGACCCAGGCCACAAACGCAAAGACGCCCAGGATGGCCAGGGTCTTCAGGTTGAAGGGTCTGTCCAGGAAGGCTTCTATGCGGGCCAGAGGTTTCCGCCAGGATTCCCCTTCCTGCCACAAGCCGTGGTTCTTGCAGAACAGCAGGAACACCAGCATAACCGGCAGCATAAACGTCGCCTTCACGCCCCGGTAGATATCCATTTCCAGCAGGAATCGGGTATCGCTGAGGACGCCCCCTACGATGGAAGCGCCAATGAGGGACAGCACCAGAGTCTCCAGCAGGTGCAGGGTGGTTCGGGCAGCTACATTCCAAATCGTGCCCTTAGAGCCATTTTCCTGCCAGATTTTCATCATCCGGGCCATGGACAGCACCGGGAAGATGACGGCAGCCCCAAAGGCCATGCCCTGACGGGCCAATAGGCTCAGGGAGCCGGCATAGACGCCAGCCATAGCCAAAGCAGCCAGTAGCACGACGCCCTTTACGTAATGGCGTACCGGCAATACTCCCAACAGCAGCAGGTACATGCACCAGGCCGCTGCCAGGGACAGGGCCATGGGGATATAGAACAGCCGGTTGGGCTGGTACACTTTATAGATATCGGCCCGGTCTTTCACAAAGCCCTTGGAGGCCACATCCTTTGTCACCCGATCCACATAGTCCAGGTTGGTCTGCAGCAGGGTCTTGTTGTCCCGGGGGGTCAGGAAGGTCTTGATATAGTTCACCCGGATATTCCGTTCCTCATCGGACAGAGACCAACGGCGGAAGGCATCGAATACCTGCATCTTCCGCTGTTCGGCGTCGGCAATGACGTAGGTCCGGGCTACCTGATAGTTCATGAGTTTGGCCAGGTCCGTCATGCCGTCCATGCGCACGAACTGCAGCTGGGTGACCCCTTCCACCATGCCCAGGGTAATGTGCCGGTCGTTCAGGGCCTTGGCCACCTGGGGCAGGTCTTCCTTGTTGCCCAGCATCTGGACGCCACTGCCCATGAGCAGGCTGATCTTGGCGCCGCTGTCATCCAGGCGCTTGAAGAAGGCGTCGATCTGTTCCTTGCCGGAAGCAGCCTTAGCCGTATACCGTGCCGTATAGTTCGTAGGACGGATGGCTACCATGAAGCCGTTCTTCTTCACGTCTTCCAGTTCATCCGTAGAAGGTCCCAGATCCATTTCCCGGACCCCTCTCTGGTCCCCGGCCACCGGGTTTTTGCTGACGACGGTATCGCCGGTAAAGCACAGGATCCGGGGAGAAGCGCTGACTTCTGTGATCCGGTCCGCCCCGAAACGTAACTTTATATCCTGTTCCGCTTCCCGGAAAGCCCGTTCACTGCTGCCCGCAGTCAGGTACAGGGCATCAATATTGAAATCCGGACGGTTCACTACATTCTGCCACCCGGGCTGCAGATTCTGGGTCCGGGCCTGTTCCAGCAGCTGGCCGCCAGTCAGGACGACGACAGCCCCTCTCTGGGACAATTTGTCCAGATTCGTATCGAACAGGGCCAATGTCGTAACCCCTCTGTCCTTAAAGGCCTGGAACACCTGTTCCTTGGGCACCCCTTCTTCCAGGGCCATGCGCACCAGGGAATTATATTCCATCACCGTTTCCAGTTTCGTGTTGGCCTTCTCCACCTGGATCCGCTGCCAATTCAGGGCCAGGGAGCTCAACAGTCCCAAGGCCACGCACACCAGAAAGATTTTCTTATACGTCTTCATACAATCTCCCAAGCCATTGCCAGCTTACTGTCTCTGGCTGCGCAGATAGCTTTCTACAAATACATCCAGATCCCCATCCATGACGGCCTGGATATTGCCGGTTTCGGCGCCGGTCCGATGGTCCTTCACCATGGTATAAGGCTGGAACACATAGGAACGGATCTGGCTGCCCCATTCGATGGCCTGGTATTCCCCGGCCAGGTCACTGATCTTCTGATCCTGAATGGCTTTTTCGTATTCAAACAATTTAGCACGCAGCAAAGCCAGGCAGCGTTCCTTGTTCTGCAGCTGGCTCCGTTCGTTCTGGCACTGGACCACAATACCCGTAGGCAGGTGGGTCATGCGGACGGCAGAAGAGGTCTTGTTGACGTGCTGGCCGCCGGCGCCGCTGGCCCGGTAGTAGTCCACCCGGACTTCATCCATATTCAGCTTCACTTCGACGGTGTTGTCGATTTCCGGCATGACGTCCACAGCCGCAAAGGACGTGTGGCGGCGGGCGTTGGCATCAAAGGGAGAAATGCGCACCAGTCTGTGGACGCCCTTCTCGCTCTTCAGATAGCCATAGGCATTGTGGCCGTTGATCTGCAGGGTAGCGCTCTTGATGCCCGCTTCTTCCCCGGGCAGTACGTCCAGCATTTCCACGGTGAAGCCCTTCCGTTCTGCATAGCGGGTGAACATGCGCATGAGCATGCTGGTCCAGTCCTGGGCTTCCGTACCGCCGGCACCGGCGTGGAGGGTCAGGATGGCATTATTGGCATCGTACTGGTCGCTGAGCAGCATGCTCAGTTCCAGCTGGGCCAGGGTTTCTTTCGCTTCGTTGATTTCTGCTTCGATGTCGGCTTCCAGGCTGTCGTCGTGTTCCTCCATGGCCATTTCCCACAGAGTTTCCGCGTCGTCCATCTTAGCCTTCAGGGAATGGATGGTTTCCACTTCCGTCTTCAGGTTGTTGGATTCCTGGGCGACCTTCTGAGCCTTGTCCGGATCATCCCAAAAGCCCGGAGCTGCCATCTGGTGTTCCAGGTCTTCGATCCGTTCTTCCTTCTGGGGCACCTTCATGCCCACGCTGATTTCTTCCAGTTTATCCTTTACCCGACTGATTTCAGGTCTTAATTCTTCCAGTAACACCTCTGCCAATCCTTTCTAAAAAACAGATATAAACATAGGGAAACGAAGCCAGGACGTCCCGGCTTCGTTCGTCACATTATTTGTTCTTCCCGCAGCAATTCTTATATTTCTTGCCGCTGCCACAGGGGCAGGGATCGTTCCGGCCTACTTCCGGTTTTGCCTGGGCAGGTTCCTGCACGGTTTCTTCCGAGGCTCCGTCCACGTTGGGGTTGTTGACGGAGGCGTCGGACAGATGGTCTTCCACTTCGACCTGGGGCTGGGTCACCACGTTCACCCGGTACATGTACTTCACCACGTCGTCCACAATGGCTTCCTTCATAGCTTCGAACATGTCATAGGCTTCGAATTTGTATTCCACCAGAGGATCCCGCTGGCCATAAGCCCGGAGGCCGATGCCTTCCCGCAGGATGTCCATGGCATCCAGATGTTCCATCCAGTGGCTGTCCACCACCTTCAGCATGATCAGGTTTTCCAGTTCCCGCATAATGGTGGGCGTAATGCTCTGTTCCCGGGCATTGTACACGTCCACAGCCAGCTTGTGCAGGTATTCACCCAGTTCTTCCCGGCTCAGGTTGGCCAGTTCGTCTGCTTTCAGGATCCCTTCCGGTGCGTAGAATTCCTCGGAATATTTGATGAGGGAGTCGATATCCCAGTCTTCACTGTAGGCATCCTTGGGCACGTACATATCCATGGACCGATCTACGATGTGGCTGACCATTTCCAGGACTGTTTCCTTCAGGTCGGCCTTCTCCAGGATCTTCCGGCGCTGGTCGTAGATGACCTCTCTCTGTTCGTTCATGACATCGTCATATTCCAGCACGTGTTTCCGGATATCGAAGTTCCGGGATTCCACTTTCTTCTGGGCGTTTTCCAGAGAACGGGTCACCAGCTTGTGCTCGATGGGTTCGTCTTCTTCCATGCCCAGCTTGTCCATAATGCCGGAGATGTTGTCGGAACCGAACAGGCGCATCAGGTCGTCTTCCAGGGACAGGTAGAACCGGGTGGAACCGGGGTCCCCCTGACGGGCGCAGCGGCCACGGAGCTGATTATCGATACGGCGGGATTCGTGGCGTTCCGTACCGATGATGTGCAGGCCGCCCAGTTCGGCCACCCCTTCACCCAGCACGATATCCGTACCACGGCCGGCCATGTTCGTAGCGATGGTCACAGCACCCATCTGGCCTGCGTCCGCTACGATTTCTGCTTCTTTTTCATGGTACTTGGCGTTCAGTACATTGTGGGCAATGCCCTTCTTCTTCAGCATGGAACTCAGCTCTTCGGACTGGGTGATGGACGTGGTGCCCACCAGCACAGGCCGGCCGATGCTGTGCAGCTCTTCGATGGCCTTGACTACGGCGCGATACTTAGCCCGTCTGGTCTTGTAGATCACATCCGGATAGTCGATGCGGATGTTGGGCTTATTCGTAGGCACGACGTAGACGCTGAGGCCGTAAATCTTCTGGAATTCCTGTTCTTCCGTCTTGGCCGTACCGGTCATGCCGGCCAGCTTGTCGTACATCCGGAAGTAGTTCTGGAACGTGATGGTGGCCAGAGTCTGGCTTTCCCGTTCTACCTTCACGTGTTCCTTGGCTTCGATGGCCTGGTGCAGGCCTTCGGAGAACCGGCGGCCGTACATGAGCCGGCCCGTGAATTCATCAACGATGATGACTTCCCCGTCCTTCACTACGTAATCCCTGTCGCGGATCATGAGGGATCTGGCCTTCAGGGCCTGCATGAGCTGGTGGGACAGGTCCACGCCGTTCTGTTCGTCGTACATGTTCTGGACGCCCAAGGCTTTTTCGGCCTTGGCGATGCCTTTTTCCGTAGGGGCTACGGTCTTCTGCTTTTCGTCCACGGTGTAGTCTTCGCCCACTTTGAAGCCAGCCACGATGTTGGCCAGCACATTGTACAGGTCCGTGGATTTTTCACCGGGGCCGGAAATGATCAGAGGGGTACGGGCTTCATCGATGAGGATACTGTCCACTTCGTCCACGATGGCATAATGGAGGGGCCGCTGAACCATCTGGTCCAGGGACACTACCATGTTGTCACGAAGGTAGTCGAAGCCGAATTCGTTGTTCGTCCCGTAGGTAATGTCTGCGGCATAGGCAGCCTTACGGGCAGGGAAATCCATTTCGTGGGTAATCAGGCCCACGGTGAGGCCCAGGAACCGGTACACACGGCCCATGTCCTCGCTGTCCCGGCGGGCCAGGTAATCGTTGACGGTGACTACGTGGACGCCTTTGCCTTCCAGAGCGTTCAGGTAGGCCGGCAGCGTAGCTACCAGCGTTTTCCCTTCACCAGTACGCATTTCCGCAATGTTGCCCCGGTGCAGGATGCAGCCGCCGATGAGCTGTACATCGAAATGGCGCAGGCCCAGTACCCGGCGGGCCGCTTCCCGGACCACGGCAAAGGCTTCCGGCAGCAGGTCGTCCAGGGTTTCCCCTTTGGACAGGCGCAGGCGGAATTCATCAGTCTTGGCACAGAGCCGGGCATCGCTGAGGCCGGACATCTCCGGTTCCAGCGCATTTATCTTATTGACATAGCCTTGGCAGATCTTCAGCTCTTTCGCATTGGGATCCCCAAAAACCATCTTCATCAATTTCTCTAGCAAAAAGATCACTCCTTAGAAAAAAGTCCTGGTAAGCCTATTTTTTAATTGTAACAAATGCGTATATGAAAGTCAAAAAGAGTCGGGGTATTTGCCCCGACTCTTTGTAAATAATTTATGAAACTTTTGTTAGGCCAGTTCCGGATTGATGAGACCGTAGTCCCCGCTTCTCCGACGGTACACAATGGCGATCTTTTCGGTCTCTGCATTGAAGAATACGAAGAAATCATGGTTCAGCATATTCATCTGCATAATGGCTTCCTGAACGCCCATAGGACGCATGGTATACGTCTTGTTGCGGACCACTTTGAATTCGCCGGTTTCTTCTTCTACCTCTTCCGTAGGAGTGGGCAGAGGAGCCGGAGCCTCGTCACGGAAGTTGTTATATTTCCGTTTCATGAGGCGGGTCTTATACTTGTGAATCTGTCTTTCAATCTTATCTACGCATTTATCGATGGATGCGTACATGTTGTCGGAAACTTCCTGGGCCCGCAGCACGATGCCGCTGGCCGGTACCGTAATTTCCACGATGTGATTGCCTTTTTCCACGCGCATTACGGCAGAGATTTCACCCACAGTCTTGAACTGTTTGGAAATCGTCACGACTCTCTTTTCCACGTAATCCTTTAAAGCAGGGGTTACCTCGATGTTCTTACCACGTACTCTTACTGCCATAATAACTACCTCCTCACCAACAGGACAATTCCTGTAGTTCTTACTATTCTATTTCTACAAATACTTGGATTTTCCTGCTAAAAATTAAAAATTGTTGTAAATTTTTTCGAGAACTTTTTTAGAGAATCTTAGAAAGGAATGCCTGAGCCCGGGGATTCTTGGGATGGGCAAAGAATTCCACAGGATCGCCCTGTTCCATAATGACGCCGCCCTCCAGGAACAGCACTCTGTCCCCTACTTCCCGGGCGAACCCCATTTCGTGGGTTACCACCACCATGGTCATGCCTTCCATGGCCAGTTCCTTCATTACGTCCAGCACTTCGTTGATCATTTCCGGATCCAGGGCGGACGTGGGTTCGTCAAACAGCATGGCCTTGGGCTTCATGCACAGGGCACGGGCAATAGCTACCCGCTGCTGCTGGCCGCCGGACAGGCTGTTAGGATAGGCATCGGCCTTGTTCAGCAGGCCGACCTTCGTCAGGTACTTTTCCGCCATGGTCCGGGCTTCGTCCTTGCTGGCGTGGCGGACCTTCATGGGAGCCAGGCACAGGTTCTCCATGACCGTCATATGAGGAAACAGGTTGAAGCGCTGGAACACCATGCCCACTTCCTTGCGGACTTCGTTGATGTTGGCTGCACCGTCCAGAGGGATGCCGTCAATGGTAATCGTGCCGGCCGTAGGCACTTCCAGATAGTTCATGCAGCGCAGGAACGTACTCTTGCCGCCGCCGGAGGGACCGATGACCACCACCACTTCTTTTTCTTTGATGGTGACGTCGATGCCCTTTAGCACTTCGTTATCGCCATAGCTTTTTCTCAGGCCGGTAATTTTAATCATTTCATTGTTCATCTTTCTTATACCGCCTTTCCAGTACACCCACCAGACGTGCTACGGCAAACGTCATAATGAGATAGATAAATGCTACGCTGAGCCAGATTTCGAAAGAGGCATAGGTCCTGGCGATGATGAGCTGACCACGACGGGTCAGTTCTTCGAAGCCGATGACGGATACCAGGGAGGAATCCTTCAGCATGGCGATAAATTCATTGCCCAGAGGAGGGATGATGCGCTTGAAGGCCTGAGGCAGGATAATGTAGCGCATGGTCTGCCACCAGGTCATGCCCAGGCTGCGGCCGGCTTCCATCTGGCCTTTGTCGATGGATTCGATGCCGCCCCGGAAGATTTCCGCCACATAGGCGCCGCTGTTGATGGAGCAGGCTGCAATAGCTGCAAAGAAGGCATCCACTCTGTGGTTAATCAAGGCCGGAAGAGCGAAATAGACCAGGAAGATCTGGACCAGCAGAGGGGTGCCGCGGATAAAGTCCACGTACACGTTGCCCAGGATCCGCAGAGGGCGGATGCCGCTGAGCCGGATCAGGGAGATGACCACCCCGAAAAACATGCCCAGTCCTACGGAGAGGGCACTGATTTCAATAGTAATGCCTGCCCCGGCTATGAGCAGGGGCAGGGCTTCTTGAACAATTTGAAAATCCATGTATGACCTCCTTTTAAAGCGGCTTATTTAGCCTTAGGAGCATCGCCAAACCATTTCTTGTAGATCTTGTCATATTCGCCGTTTTTCTTCAGTTCATCCAGGGCTTTGTTGACTTCGGCAGCCAGCTTGTTGCCTTTCTTCAAAGCCATGCCATAGGATTCTGCTTCCATGGTTTCCCCAACCAGCTTAGCCTTGCCTTTGCCTTCTTTGGTCAGATAGTAAGCAGCTACGGGTTTGTCGATGATGACGGCATCTACGCCTTTGTTCTGCAGTTCCAGGAACACTTCTGCGTTCGTGTTGAAGGAGGTCACCTTGGCACCGGGAACCTTGGCAGCTTTTTCAGCGCCGGTGGTACCGATCTGTACGGCGATCTTCTTGTTTTCCAGATCCTTCAGGCTGTTCACTGCCTTGTTGTCCTGGTTCACCACGATGGTCAGGCCGGAAGTATAGTACGGTTTCGTAAAGTCCACGGCCTTCTTACGGGCATCCGTAATGGACATGCCGGCTACAGCCATGTCGATGTTGCCGGAGTTCAGGGCAGGGATCAGAGCATCAAAGCCCATGTTCAGGATTTCCACCTTCATGCCCAGCTGACGGCCCACGGCACGGGCCAGATCCATATCGAAGCCCGTATAGTCTTTAGAGCCTTTTTCCTGGAATTCAAAGGGAGCAAATGTAGGTTCTGTTCCGACTTTCAGTACTTTTGCTTCTTTTTCCTTGGCAGCCGGCTTCTTGTCCCCACTGCCGGACCCGCCGCAGCCGGCCACAGCCAGCATCAATGCTGCCAAAAGACATGCGATTTTAGATAATTTTTTCATAAATCTTCCCTCCAACATTAGAATGTAAATATTATACTTCCTTACGGATAATTATACAAATTCATTCCTGTATGCTGGAGGGAATTTTTCTCGTTATTTCTCGGCCTTAAACCATTTATCGTAGATTTTCTGATATTCTCCGTTTTTCTTGATTTCGCCCAGAGCTTTATTCAGTTTGTCAGCTAATTCTTTATTTTTCTTAGCGGTAGCGATACCATAAGAGTCATCCTTTTTAGGTTCGCCTACGCCTTTAGCATAGGAGCTGCCCTGAGTCTTCAGGAAGTAAGCCAGTACAGGCGCATCGGAAATAACGGCATCCACGCCCTTGTTCTTCAGTTCCAGGCAGGCCAGATCAGAGGTGTTGAAGGTCTTGACCGTAGCGCCTTTGATCTTGCCGGCTGCTTCAGCCCCTACAGTCCCCAGCTGGACACCGATGGTCTTGCCTTCCAGATCCTTGTTGCTCTTGATGGTGGTGTTGTCTTTGCCCACGATGGTCCACAGACCGGAAGTATAGTAGGGATCCGTAAAGTTCACTTGTTTCTTACGGGCTTCCGTAATGGACATGCCGGCGATGGTGGCGTCGATGTTGCCGGAGTTCAGGGCAGGGATCAGGGCATCAAAGCCCATGCTCTTCACCGTGACTTTTTCGAACCCGGCTTTTTTAGCCACTGCATTAATAATATCGATATCAAAGCCAATAATCTCATTGGTCTTCTTGTCAGGGAACTCGAAGGGAGCAAAGGAAGGTTCGGTTGCCACAATCAGTTCCTTTTTTGTCTCTTTCTTGCCACTATCCGCTTTGGGAGCAGAGCTGCTGCCACAGCCTACAGAAACCAGCAGGAAAAGAGCCGCCAGTACACTAAAGATAATCTTCATCCTTTTCATAACAATTCCTCCTCATTTGGCCAAATATGTTCGTATGGCTCTATGAAAAATATTATACATAGTTGCGTATTTATATGCAATAACTTTTGAAAAAAAAGAACCGAAACGACAAAATCGTTCGGTTCTTTACAGTTTTGAAAAGGTTGCAGCCCGGCTGACCTGGTTTTCGCCCCCACACTCGCCTGCTGGGACGTTCGCTCCTAAGCCTCATGCTCCCCACTACTGGTCCTCTCGCCTATTTTGCGGCAGGTCTTACTTCTAAGCTGCACCGTGCTCACAATGAATTCCATTGCTTACGTGGATCGTTTTGCCTGCAACTGGCCTCGACTTGCAACCACAGACCCGGGCTGTAGGGTTTATTATAGTTGCTTTTGTCCAACTGTGCAACTTTTCAACGGAGAAAATCTTACAGTCTCTCTGCAATGGCCTTCAGGAATTCTTCGCTGTTGACCTTGTGCTTGCCGGGAATGTCGCAGCAGCTCAGCAGGTCACCGGTCATGGTGCCGGCTTCTACGGTATCGATGGTGGCTTTTTCCAGGCGGTTGGCGTAATCCACCAGGTCGGGCAGGTTATCCAGCTGGCCACGTTTGCGCAGGGCACCGCTCCAGGCAAAGATGGTAGCAATGGGGTTCGTGGAGGTCTTTTCTCCCTTCAGGTAGCGATAATAGTGGCGCTGTACGGTGCCATGGGCTGCTTCGTATTCATAAGCGCCGTCCGGAGATACCAGCACGCTGGTCATCATGGCCAGGCTGCCGAAGGCCGTAGCCATCATGTCGC
>OMUE01000127.1 GCA_900314165.1 uncultured Acidaminococcus sp. | reverse complement strand
AGCAGAAAGCTGCATAGAATTTTCAAAACACATATTCTGGGGGAAAGGGGGAAGTATACCCTTTTCCCGATATTTGTCCAGAAATGTCGAACTAACATAGCAAAAAGAAAGAGCTGTGAAAAATGACTTACTCATTTTTCACAGCTCCTTTTGTATGCCTGATACTCAATCCATCTTTCTCGGCCAGCAGGGCGTTTCGATGCCAATCAGCTTGCCATCAAATTCGGTGCCATCGGCTTTGACGAAATGGTCCGTGGCGCCTTTCACGTACTTGAAGCCCATGTACAGCAGCGGTACGTTGCAGTACACCATGACAATGTTGGCCAGATCCGAGAAGGCCCACAGGTTGCCCAGGTCGTAGCCGGCAATATCCACCAGGATCCCGAAGGTCAGCACGGCCAGGCACAGGCAGCGAACCACCACGAAGATGGTGCGGCTACTGCCCAGGCGGGCAGCAGCGATTTCCGGGAATGCCACCATGCCCAACAGGCAGGTATAGGCAAACAGGCAGAAGCACAGGGTCAGAGCCAGGGTTACTGTCAGATTCATGCCAGAGGCCGGCGTCAACTGGGTCACACTCATGAGGTATTTCGGCAGCTTGCCCGCTTCTTTCCAGGCAGCAGCGTTGCCGGTCCACACATGGGCCATGACTACGATGAAGCCCGTCATGGTGCAGACGATATGGGTATCCAGGAAGACGCCGATAGCGGACAGCAGACCCTGTTCACAGGGATGATGGTCGTCGGCAGCAGCCGCGGACATGGTAATGGTCCCCTGGCCGGCTTCGTTGGACATCAGGCCCCGTTTTACCCCTTGGACCAGGGCTACGCCGAAGACGCCGCCGAAAAAGGCATCCGGCGTAAAGGCACCGGTGAATACGGCACTAAAGAAATAAGGGATGGACCCTACATTGCAGACAATCAGGAAAATAGTGGTCAGCACATAGACGATGGCCATCACAGGCACCATCTTGTTGGTCACGGCCGTCACCTTGTGGATGCCCCCAAAGGCCAGGATGGCCGTGGTCACGATCAACAGGGCGGAGACCCCGTAATAGAACGCAGATTTCGTAGGAATGGGACTGCCACCGATCATAGAAGCCATGCTGCCGATGGAAGAGACTACGTTGAACCCTTGGGCGGGCAGGCAGCCCAAGGCATAGAAGATATACAGCAGGGACAGGAACACGCCTACGGTCTTGCTGCCATTAAAGAGCGCACGGCCGTAGAAGGGCAGGCCCCCTACGAATTCCCCGCCTCTTTTTTCCTTGAACAGCTGAGCCATGGTGCCTTCTACAAACGCCGTAGCCATGCCGAAGAAACCGGACACCCACATCCAGAACAAGGCACCGGGGCCCCCGACGGAAATAGCCCCCGTCACCCCCAGGATATTGCCGGGCCCTACCCGCATAGCCGAGCTGAGCATAAAGGCCGCCAGCGGAGAAATCCCTGTCTGGGCACTCTTTCTCTTGCTCAGCAGCCCTACCGCCTGGCCCAGATGGGTCAGCTGGATAAAGTGCAGCCGAAACGTGAAATAGATGCCGGAACCGACTAAGACGAAGATGGCTAAAGAGAAACTTCCCAGCAGAGGAATGTTTTTATACCATCCGAACATTGTAGGAATATCCCAGAAGAAATCTGAGAGCGGGCCGACAAATTTAAGTACTGAATTAATCCAAGTAAATACACCTTCCATAAACTCTCCCCCTCGCCAGAACGGTTTTTGTAACGTTTTGGCTATCATTTGTTTTAATGATAGCATATTTTTGATAAACTTCAAGATTTTTTATAGATTTACTGTAAAGCCGAACAAAGTATGATAAAATAATATATATTTTCATACACTATATTACTTAAAAGGAGACTGTCTTATGAAACCTATCGATGTGGGAATCCTATCCCTTATTCCACCATTTTTAGCTATCACCCTGGCCCTGATTACAAAAGAAGTCATATCCTCCCTCATGGTGGGTATCCTGTCCGGGGGCCTGATTTACGCCCTGTATACGGGGGGCGGCCTGGTGGGCATGGCCGCTATTTCCTTTGAAATCATGTCCAAGACCGTAGGCACGGCGGACAAATTCAACATCATCCTGTTCCTGGCCCTGCTGGGCGCCCTGGTCTGCGTGGTCACCAAGGCCGGCGGCTCCCAGGCTTATGGGAAATGGGCCGTCAAACGCATTACCAGCAAGCGGTCGGCGGAGGTAGCCACCAGCTTCCTGGGCATCCTGATCTTCATTGACGACTATTTCAACTGCCTGACCGTGGGCACCGTTATGAAGCCGGTTACGGACAAATACCGGATTTCCCGGGCCAAGCTGGCCTATATTATCGATACGACGGCCGCTCCTGTGTGCATCATCGCACCCGTATCCAGCTGGGCCGCAGCCGTAGGCTCTACCCTGTTTGAGACAGGGGCCTTTTCCAACGAACTGTCCGCCTTCTTCGCCACCATTCCCTACAATATGTATGCCATCTTATCCATTATTATGGTCTTTGGCCTGTCCGTAACGGACCTGGAATTTGGCCCTATGGCGACGGTAGAAGAGGCTGCCCAGGAAACCGGAGAGCTGGGCGCTATAGACCAGAATGTGGAGAGCACCGGTTCCGAAACGATTCCTAAAGGCACGGTCTGGGATCTGATCATCCCCATTGCGGCCCTGATCGTATGTACCATCCTGGCCATGCTGTACACCGGTGGCTATTGGTCCAAGGGCTTGTCCCTGCAGCAGGCCATTGGGGAATGCAATTCCTCCGCAGCCCTCGTCATGGGCGGTTTCTGGGCCCTGTTAGTAGCCCTGCTGCTGTTCGTGCCCCGGAAGCTGTTGTCCTTCAAGGATTTCATGAGCAACATCGCCACGGGCATCAACACCATGGTGCCGGCCTACATCATCCTGACCCTGGCCTGGACCATCGGTTCCCTGTGCCAGAATTACCTGGGCACCGGCAAATACATCGGGATGCTGGTCCAGACCAGCCACATTCCTACCCAGTGGATTCCGGCTATCGTGTTCCTGGTAGCCTCCGGCCTGTCCTTCTCCATTGGCACGGCCTGGGGGACCTTCGGGATCTTCATCCCCATCGTGGTGTTCATCTGCAAAGCTGCACCTCCGGAAATCATGACGGTAACCCTGGCTGCTACCCTGGCCGGTTCCGTATTCGGGGACCACTGCTCTCCGATTTCTGATACGACGATCCTGTCCTCCTCCGGTGCGGGCTGTAACCACATCCAGCACGTGTCCACCCAGATTCCCTATGCCTGCATCGTAGCCGCCTGCTGCTTCGTCAGCTACATCGTAGCCGGCTATACGGGCGGCAGTGCCGTGGCTACCGTAGCCACCGGCGTCGTCCTGTTGGGCCTCAGCCTGACGCTCCTGCACAAGCATGCGAAATCGAGATTGGCAAAGAAGAGCTAGGGATTAGTTGCTAGTATGATAAACTACAAATAATTTTCTATTTGCACTAACCTGTAGGGGCGTGCCAACCGAAGGGCGGCCCGCCCGCAAATCACAGGAACATGCCTTTTTAGCGGGCGGGCCGCCGCTACGCTCTGGCACGCCCCTACGAAGTTTAACGTGAAAGGTAATTACAGTTTTCTATACTAGGGATTAGTTGTTAGTGTAATAGGCAAACGAACAGGGGCTGTGATTGCTCACAGCCCCTGTTCTATGTGTGCGTCCTGGGAAATGTCTGTAGTTGAGTTACTGATAGATTATTTTACAATGGTTACCGGGCAATGCGCGGTCTGCGAAACCTTCGTGCTCACGCTGCCCAGGAAGAACCCGGCCAATACACCCATACCACGATTTCCCATAATGATCAGATCCACATTGCTTTTTTCAGCTTCGGCGACGATCCGTTCTGCCGGATCGATATCCACCAATCTTCTATAGGATACCTGATCAAAAGCCGCTTTTTCTACAAACCGTTTGGCCTCTTCCAGAGGGGTCAGTTTCTTCGATGCGATTTCCTTACCATCTGCATCCTTCAACACCGGTTTCAACCGGCTCAGATCATAAGGAATATCCACATTCGCCACAATGATTTCTGCTTCCAACTTCTTTGCCAGATCTATTGCGAAATCCAATGCATGCAGTGCATTATTGGAACCATCCACAGGAACCAGAATCTTTTTGATCATAGTCCGTTCATCCTCCTTATACCAAATCCCTTATTTTATATTATTTTACAATCAGAACTGGTACATCCGCATATTGGGAAACTTTGGAGCTTACACTGCCTAGGAAGAATTCGGCGATGCCGCTGAGTCCCCGGCTGCCGATGACGATAGCCGTACAGCCTTTTTCCTTGCAGTAGGAAAGGATTCTTTCAGAAGGATGACCTACTTCCATTTCATACGTCTTCACGCCTGCGAAGTCCTTCAGTTTGTTCTTTGCGGTCTGCAGGACGCTGCCACCGATCTTCGCCAGTTCCGCATTGCCCTGGCTGATGGTAGCCTGATCCAGAGGAACGATCAACATCGCCGAATTGTTGTACGGTTGGATGACATTGATTACATGCAACTCACCCTTGAACGCTGTTGCCAGTTCCCTGGCTTCTTCCAAAGCACGCCACGACGTTTCAGAACCATCCACCGGTACCAAAATCTT
Organism: uncultured Acidaminococcus sp.; assembly: GCA_900314165.1. The sequence goes on along the minus strand of OMUE01000127.1, from coordinate 208 downwards.
TTCAAACATACAACCCACCTCCCAATGGATACCAGCCGTCCTTTTTTGCTTCTACCTATATATTCTCCATCCATTCAGAAAATCCTGCTAAAAAATGGCGAAATTTTCAATTATTTTATCAATATCATAAGAAAAGAGCTGTGAAAAACAGCGAAGAGCGAAACCAACCTGCCTAGCGGCACCCCTATAGACGAAAATAAATAGATAT
>OMUE01000124.1 GCA_900314165.1 uncultured Acidaminococcus sp. | reverse complement strand
ATGACAGAGGAGCAGCCGTAAGGCTGCTTTTCTTATGAGTGGAGGAATGGATATGGAGAGACAATTAACCGATGTATTGGCAAAACTCCCCGGTGCCGTGGTTACGGGGAATCCGGAGAGTAAAATTGTCAATGATTTAACGATAGATTCTCGGACCGTACAGCCGGGCAGTTTATTTATCTGCCTGGTCGGGGTCCATACGGACGGCCATGCCTATGTGCAAAAGGCGGCTGCCCAGGGAGCTGCGGCTGTGCTGGTGGAAAAGGATGTGACCGTACCGGAAGGCACCGTAGTGATCCGTGTACCGAGTACCCAGGAGGCTATGATAAATCTGGCTCCCTGGTTCTATGATTATCCTGCCCGGAAAATGCGCATGGTGGGCGTAACAGGAACGAATGGCAAAACCACTACCACAAATATCCTGCGGACCCTGCTGACGGCTAACGGCCACAAGGTAGGCCTCATCGGCACCATCAACGTGATGATCGGCGACGAAGTGCGGGTGAGCCATAATACGACCCCGGACGTGGTGGACCTGCAGAAGATCCTGTATGAAATGCAGACCAAGGGCTGCGACTATGTGGTCATGGAGGTCTCTTCCCATGCTCTGGCTCTGGACCGGGTAGCCGGCATAGAATATGACACGGCTGTGCTGACGAATATTACAGAAGATCACCTGGATTTCCATAAGACCATGGAGAATTACCGGGAAGCCAAGGCACTGCTGTTCACGAAGTTCATGGCAGGCAGTAAACCTAATAAAACCTCCGTATTCAATATGGATGATCCCAGCTCTGCCATCATCCTGCCCCGGGTCAAGACAAAGGTGCTGACCTATGGGAAGGGGAAGGACAACGATGTATATCCTATCCGGTTCACCATTGGGGCTAAGAGCATGGATTTAGAGCTGCATACGCCTGTAGGTGATATGAAGCTGAATCTGCATATTACAGGAGAATTCAATGTTTATAATGTCATGGGTACCATTTGTGCCGCCATTGCAGAAGGCCTGACCAGGGATGAATTGATTCAGGGCCTGGACGATTTTGGCGGCGTACCCGGCCGTTTCCAATTAATAGAAGCAGGCCAGCCTTTTACGGTGGTGGTGGACTACGCCCATACGCCGGACGGCCTGGAAAACGTGCTGAAGACTGCCCGGCAGATTACGAAGGGCCGCCTGTGGTGCATCTTCGGCTGTGGTGGCGACCGGGATCGGAAAAAACGGCCCATTATGGGGAAACTGGCTGTAGAACTGTCCGATGTGCCGGTAGTGACCACGGATAATCCACGCAGCGAGGATCCGGAAGCCATCATTGCGGACATTGAAGAAGGCATGAAGGGTTCTGAGGCTGCCGGAAAAGAAATCCATAAGATCACGGACCGGAAGGATGCTATCGAATTTGCTATCTCCCATGCGGCTCCTGAGGATGTTATAATGATTGCCGGCAAGGGTCATGAAAACTATCAGATCCTGAAAGACCGGACCATCCATTTTGATGATGGGGAAGTCGTCCGGAATTACTTCCAAAAGGGGAACGCTCATGATTGATGTAGCTTTAATAAAACGGGCTCTGCCGGTGGAAACAACCCTGGCAAACGACCTGGTTTTTACGGATGTAACGACGGATTCCCGGCTTTTGACGCCGGGAACCCTTTTTGTGGCCTTACGGGGCGAACGGTTTGATGGCCATGCCTTTGTGGCAAAAGCCCTGGCAGCAGGAGCGGCTGCAGCAGTGGTGGACCACGTGCCGGAAGGCGTGGATCCTGCCAAGTGCCTGGTGGTGAAAAACACCCTGACAGCCTATCAGAAGATTGCAAGTCAGTATCGCCTGGAGAAAAAAGGCCTGACGGTCATTGCCATTACAGGCTCCAACGGGAAAACCTCCACGAAGGACATGATTGCCAGTGTCTTGGCAGAAAAATACAGAGTCATTAAGACCCAGGCTAACTTCAATAATGAAATCGGCCTGCCCAAGACCCTGCTGACTATTAAAGAGGATACGGAAATGGCCGTGGTGGAAATGGGCATGCGGGGTTTGAACCAGATCCGTCCCATGAAGCATATTGCCTATCCGGATGCGGCGGTCATTACGAACGTAGGGGAGACCCATCTGGAGCTTTTGGGCAGCATGGAAAATATTGCGAAGGCCAAAAGTGAGATTTTGGAAGACTTTACGGCCAAGAACCATGCCATCCTGAATGGGGATGATGCCCGTATTATGGCTATGAAGACGGGTGCTACGGTCACGACCTATGGCATCGACCATGACTGCGATGTACGGGGCCGGGCTATCAAAGCAGTGGGCCTGGAAACCCATTTTACGTATACCAGCAAGGTGACGAGCAAGACCCAGGACGTGGTGCTTCCTACTTTGGGAAGGCATAATGTCATGAATGCCTTGGCTGCCATTGCTGTTGGGGAACTGTACGGTGTGCCGGATGAAGCTATTGCCCATGGGCTGTTGCATCTGCAAATGACGGGTATGCGGCAGGAAATCCTGCATTTTGGGGATTATACGGTGATCAATGATGCCTATAATGCCAGTCCTGCTTCCATGAAGGTGGGCCTGGAAGCCCTGCGAGATGTGGTGAAGGACCAGGGCCGTGGCCGGGCCATCGGCGTCCTGGCAGATATGCTGGAATTAGGGAGCTTTTCGGAACAAGGCCATAGAGAAGTAGGCCAATGGGCTGCCCAGTGCGGTCTGGCTCACGTTATTGCCTACGGTCCGGAAGCAAAATATATCTGCGAGGAAGCCGCAAAAGGCGGCGTTACCGTCCATTATGTGGCAGACCTCACGGAAGCTGCCGCTGCGCTGAAACAGATTATGGAGCCGGGAGACGTGATCCTGTGCAAAGGATCCCATTCTATGGCTGTGGAAAAAATCATTCCTCTTGTGTTCCCTGAAGAAGGAGGCGCCCAATGAGCAGTATTGCCATTTTGGTTACCTCCTTTGCCCTGACGGTCCTTATTGGCCGGTTTCTGCTGCCCTTGCTGCATAAATGGCACTTTGGCCAGAGCATCCGGGAATGCGGGCCTAAGGAACATCTGAAAAAAAGCGGTACGCCTACCATGGGCGGCCTTATGATGATTGCCGCTATGATCCTTTCCACACTGATCTGGGTACCTCTGGATGCCCGAATTATCGTGGCTTTGTGGCTGTTTGTAGCCTATGGGGCTATCGGCTTTATCGACGATGGCCTGAAAATCTTCTTCAAGAGAAATCTGGGACTGACGGCCAAACAGAAGATGCTGCTTCAGATCCTTGTGGCAGCGGTGTACCTGCTGTATCCCGGCGATGTTACCGTGTACAGCACGAACATCTGGATTCCTCTCATTAACGCCAACGTGTCCCTGGGAGCAGGGTACTATGTATTCATCCTGCTGCTTTTGGTGGGGACCACGAATGCCGTAAATTTGACGGACGGGCTGGACGGGCTGGCAGCCAGCGTTACGGTGCCGGTCATGCTGGCCTTTGCCTATATTGGCTTCCATAGCCAGCTGCCCAGCGAAGGACTGTTCTCTCTGGCTCTTGTGGGTTGCTGCCTGGGCTTTCTGGTGTACAACCACCATCCTGCGAAAGTCTTTATGGGGGACACGGGCTCCCTGGCTCTGGGCGGCGCTGTTGCGGCGGCTGCCATTGGGACCCATACGGAACTGCTGCTGGTCATTATCGGCGGTATTTACGTGCTGGAAGCACTGTCCGTCATCATGCAGGTCACCTATTTCAAAGCAACCGGGGGAAAGCGGATCTTCCGCATGAGCCCGTTACACCATCATTTCGAACTGGGCGGTTGGCCTGAGGTGAAAGTGGTGAAGCGGTTCTTCCTGGCCAGCTGCTTGTTCTCCCTATTGGGAGTCCTGCTATTTCTTTGCCATTAATTGAGAGGGGCGCAAATCATGACAGAACAAAATCCTATATTTGTCTACGGTGCCGGCATCAGTGGACAGGGCGTATCCGAAGTCCTCACTGACAAAGGTCACAAAGTCATCTTATATAACGACGATGCCAAAGCCCTGGATCCTGACTGGGTACGGGAATTCGCCAAAAAGGGCGGTGTCTACGTGTGTGGCGTGGACCCGGAACCTTATCTGAAGCAGTGCAAGCTGTTCATCATTTCTCCGGGCATTCCTTTTACGACGGAAACCGTTGCAAAAGCCCGGAAACTGAATCTGGAAATCATCGGGGAAGCAGAAGAAGCCAGCCGCCTGTATAAAGGTCACTGGGTGGGCATTACCGGGACAAACGGCAAGACGACCACGACAACCCTGGTAGGCCGCATGCTGGCTACGCTGCCGGTAAAGAGCACGGTAGCAGGGAATATCGGTCGTTCCCTGTCCAAGGAACTGGAAGGCCTGGATAAGGACTCTTACGTGGCAGCAGAACTGTCCAGCTTCCAACTGGAGGGCGTTACGAGCCTGCGGGTGAACATTGCCCTCATTGTGAATATTACGCCGGATCATTTCGAACGGCACGGCAATATGGAAAATTACGTAGCTGCTAAAGCCAACATCTTCGCTCATCAGAAGGACGGGGATGTGCTGATCCTGAACGCCGACGATCCTGTCAGTTCTGCCCTGGCACCGAAAGCTCCTGCCCGGGTGGTGTTCTTCAGCACGAAGAAGAAAGTGGACGAGGGAGCCTATATCGAAGATGGCAGCTTCGTCCTGGACGTGGACGGCAAAAAACAGGTGGTCTGCAAGGTGTCCGACATGAAGATTTTCGGCTCCCACAATGAGCAGAACGCTCTGGGTGCTATCCTGTGCGGCTATTTTGCCGGCGTTACCGTGGAAAATATGGCAAAAGTCCTGCGGGAATTCGAAGGGATGGAACACCGGCTGGAATACGTGACCACGATCAAAGGCGTGCCCTATTATAACGACTCCAAGGCTACGAATACGGACTCTGCTGTCAAGGCCCTTGAGGCCTTCAAGAACGGCCACGTGGTACTGCTGGCCGGCGGCCACGATAAAATGACGGACCTGACGGACTTCATGGATATGGTGAAGAAACAGACGGATGCCGTAATCCTCTTGGGGGCAGCTCGTCAGCGTTTCTATGAAGCCGCGGTCAAGCAAGGGGTGCAGAACATCATTATGTGCGATGGCAGCTTTGAAGATGCTGTGCGCAAGGCAGCGTCCATTGCCCAGCCACCCCAAGTGGTGCTGCTGAGCCCTGCCTGCTCTTCCTACGATATGTTCGATAACTTCCCTCAAAGAGGACGGGTGTTCAAACAGATTGTCCGGACCTTGGAAAAGGAAGCACAGGAGGAAGCAAAGTGAAGGTCATCTTATCTGGTGGCGGTACAGGGGGCCACATCTATCCGGCACTGACCATTGCAAGTGCTATCAAGGCCGCGGAACCGGATGCGGAAATCACGTTTGTGGGCACCCGGCAGGGCCTGGAAAAGGACATCATCCCCCGCTATGGCTACCCTCTGGAATTTATCGAAGTAGCAGGTTTTGAACGCCATCTGGGCCTGGGCACCGTAAAAAGCGCCCTGAAGCTTCTCATGGGCATGAAGGATGCTTACAGCCTGCTGAACCGGATCAATCCGGATCTGGTCATCGGCACCGGCGGCTATGTATGCGGGCCCATCCTGTTCTGGGCGGCTATGAAGCGGGTACCGACCTGCATCCAGGAACAGAATGCCATGCCCGGGGTTACGAATAAGATCCTGTCCCGGTTTGTGGATAAGGTGTTCCTGGGGTACAAAGAGGGGGGCAAGTATTTTGCTTCCCATGCAGAAAAGGTCTTTACGGGGAACCCGGTACGCCAGGAAATCCTGGAAGCAGAACGGCAGGATGGCATTAAGAAATTCCACCTGGATCCCTTGAAAAAGACCCTGCTGGTGTTCGGCGGTTCCCGGGGAGCTCGGACCATCAATACCAGTATGATCGCCGTGGAGAAGGCGCTGGCTGGAAATTCCCAAATCCAGATCCTGCACGCTACAGGTACAGTAGGCTATGAAGCCCATGTGGCAGCTCTTGGGGAAGAGGTGCTGAAGGCGGACAACCTGCATGTAGTGCCCTATCTCCATGATATGCCCCAGGCTCTGGCGGCAGCCGATCTGGCTGTATCCCGGGCAGGGGCCATCGGCCTGGCAGAACTCATGGTAAAGGGTATTCCCTCCATCCTGATCCCTTATCCCTATGCCACGGCCAACCATCAGGAATATAACGCCCGTGCCCTGGCAGCCCAGGGAGCGGCGAAAGTTTGCTTGGACAAGGATTTGACAGGGGACTGGCTGTTGGGAGAAATCCGGCAGCTGTTGAAAGATCCGGATATGCTGGAAATGATGCACCGCAGCGCCATAAAGGCCAGTATGCCTGAGGCGGCGGATACCATTGCCCGTGGGGCACTGGACTTGGTAGAACAAGATGGGAGGAACGCGTAGTGGTGGACCTGGATAAAATCAAAAATATACACTTTATAGGTATCGGCGGGGCCGGCATGAGTGCTCTGGCTTATGTCATGATCAAAAGAGGGTATCATGTATCCGGTTCTGATGCAAAACCGGGTTACATGGCTACGGCACTGGCCAAAGAAGGGGCTCTGGTGTTCATCGGCCACGCAGCCTGCCAGATCGAACGGGCTGAAGTGATCGTCGTCTCTACGGCCATCCATCCGGATAATCCGGAACTGGTAGAAGCCCAGCGGCGTCAGGTGCCCGTCATTCACAGAAGTGATGTGCTGGCTTATCTCATGAACAAGCACAAGGGCATTGCCGTAGCAGGGGCTCACGGCAAGACTACTACCAGCTCCATGCTCAGCTGCATTACGGTGGATGCCGGTATTGACCCCACTGTGGTGGTAGGAGGCATCGTGAACAACCTGGGTACGAACGCCGTGAACGGCAGCAGCGACTACGTAGTAGCCGAAGCGGATGAAAGTGACGGTTCTTTCCTGAAGTTCCATCCCTATATCGCTGTGGTGACGAATATCGAAAATGACCACCTGGATCATTACGGTACGGAAGAAAACATCCAGAAGGCTTTTGCCCAGTTCATAGATCAGATCAAGGACGAAGGCCGGGCTGTGCTGTGCTACGATAATGCTAAGGCACGCCAAATCGGTGAAACCACCAGCAAGACCGTGATTTCCTACGGCATCGACAGTACGGATGCTGACTATCAGGCTAAGAACATTACGTATAATGCGGACGGTACTCATTACGACGTAGTGTATCATGGGGATGTGATTGGCAGAGGCCATCTTATTGTCCCTGGCCGTCACAACGTGTTGAACTCTCTGGGTGCCATTGCGGCTGCCCGGGAACTGGGCATTCCTATGGATACCATCCTGGCATCCCTGGAAAAGTTTACCGGGGCAAAACGCCGGTTTGAAACGAAGGGCAAAGTCAATGGAGTCTGGGTTGTGGACGATTATGCCCACCATCCTACGGAAATCGAAGTGACGCTGAAGGCAGCCCGTCAGACCCGGCCGGAACGGCTGATCTGCGTATTCCAGCCTCACCGGTATACCCGGACCCAGATCCTTTTGGATGAATTTGCAGTAGCTTTCAAAGACGCTGACGAACTGGTGGTAACGGATATCTATGCTGCCAGTGAGGATCCTATTCCAGGCGTCAACGGCGCTATGCTGGCTGAAAAAATCACAGCTACTACCGGCCAGAATGTGCAGTACATGGCAGGTCAGGATGCGATAGAACAATATCTGGAAAACCACGTACAGTCCGGTGATATGGTTATGACCATCGGTGCCGGAGATATCTATAAAATGGGGGAACGCCTTGTCAAGGCGTTAGAACGGAGGCAATCTTATGGACAAGACTAAAAAAATTGCAGTAGTTATGGGTGGCCCGTCTAAAGAACGGGAAGTTTCTCTCAATACTGGTAATGCCATCCTGGCAGCTCTGAAGGAAAAAGGCTACAATGCAGTAGCCGTGGACCTGGATCCTCAGCATATCGTAGATCAGCTGAAGGAATGTGGCGCTGAGGTTGTGTTCAATGCCATCCACGGCCTGTATGGCGAAGATGGCCGGCTCCAGGGCGTGCTGGAAATGATGGGTATTCCTTATACGGGGTCCGGCGTGCTGGCCAGCGCATTAGGCATGGACAAATTCTATACGAAGCATCTGTATCAGAACTGCCATGTTCCTACGCCTAAGTGCCTGTATGTGGACAAGAAGAAAGATGCGGATCCTAAAGCTATGATCCTGAAAGAACTGGGCATCCCCTGTGTGGTAAAACCGGCAGCCCAGGGTTCCAGCATCGGCGTAACCATCGTAAAATCCGAAGATGAACTGGATGCTGCTCTGAAAGAATCCTTCTCCTATGGGGACAGAGTGCTGGTAGAAGCATATTTCAAAGGCAAGGAAGTAGCCGGCGGTGTCATGCAGGATGAGAACGGAGAGGCTGTGCCTATGCCTCTGGTACTCATCGAACCCCATACTTCCTACTATGATTACCATAATAAATACACCAAGGGCGCTACGACCTATACCTGTCCGGCTCCTTTTGATGAAGCGACTACGAAAAAACTGCAGAAGGTGGCAGTGGATGCCTATAACGCTCTGGGCTGCCAGGGCGTAGCCCGGGTGGACCTGATGCTGGCCGACAATGGGGACTGCATTTCCCTGGAAGTGAATACGGTGCCTGGCATGACGGCTACGAGCCTGATTCCGAAAGCAGCTGCTGCCATGGGTATCTCTT
>OMUE01000171.1 GCA_900314165.1 uncultured Acidaminococcus sp. | reverse complement strand
ACCGGGTCAGTTCCTCTTCCGTTATGGTATACCCAGAAGCCCAGGAGACCTGCGGTGAGCAGAATAACAAGCAAAGCAGCAAGATACCGACGTTTTTTCTCAATCATCCCCACCCTCTTTCCTGTAAAATCGACCCTTGGCCAGAATCCCGTCATATTCGCTGTATGGCTGGATTTTTTAATTTTAGGACTCATTCCTCATGCGTTCATAAAGCTCTATCCATAGCGCAATTTTGGATGCAATTTTCTTTAGAGGAGTAAAGTGAAGATCAGGACCCCGGCCAACATGCCCAAAAGGAAGCCTAAAAGAAAATCATCGTTCATTTGCCACTCTTTCACAGCACGTCATCCTTTCTTGGATACGTAATCCGTCACCCCACGGGCGATGGCACGCGCAAAGGCATCCTTCTTGTACATCAGCAGCTGCACATCATCTTCGTTGGTGATGAAAGCAGTTTCCACAAGGACGGCCGGCATATCCGTTTCTCGGAGTACGGCCAGGCCCGGACGTTCTTTCACACCACGGTCCACCGTATGGAGACTCTGGACGATCTGGTTCTGGATGCATTCAGCAAGAGCCGTGGCTTCCTTGCTGTCCTCACTGTACACCAGAGTCTCCGTTCCCTTAGCTTCTACTACTGCCGCCGCATTGCAGTGGATGGACAGGAACAGGTCCGCCTGCCACCCGTTGGCACTGGCACAAATGTTGGTATAATTGGGAGACTCCCCGCAGAGATTGTCGGACTGGACCAGCAGGCAGTCATAGCCCACCCGGTTCAGGTACTGCTGTACCCCTGCCCCGATTTCCTTTACGATACCGGCTTCCGTGACGCCGTATTTGTCATTGACAGCCCCGCTGTCCACACCGGGCATATGCCCTGGATTGATAAAAATCTTCATTTCTTCTCCTCCTTTTCAAAGTGGTCCGGGATGCCGTTCCCGTCAAGATCCACAAAGCAGCCTGCAATGAAGGTGACAAACCCCACCATGGCAGGCCCGACCAGTTCCCGCACCATGGCCAGAAGGTCCGGCAGCTGGATTTTCCCCGTCACCGCCAGATACAGCCAGAAGCCATAGTAGGAAAGCACAAAAAGAAAGACCGTCACAAGATACCCTATGACGATCCATTTGATGGGCTGCTGGAATTGGTTCAGGCGTGCTTTCACCGCATCCAGGCCTTTAGTCAGTATCCCTTTTACTTTTTCAAACATGGCGGATTCCCCAGATTACTGTGATCGTGGATGCGGTCCACTTCTCCCTTCAGGTCCTTGTACCGGTGCCACAGGTTGTCGATATTGGTCTCGATGCCCGCCTGGGCCACCCGCATTTCATTGATCAGTCCTGTCAAATCTTCCAGGGCCTTGGTATTATTGTCGATGCTCTTATGGAGCGCCTGGTTCTCGATTTTCTGGGGACGCAGGATGAGCCAGCACCCGAACACGGCCAGAGCACTGATCACTGCGTTCACAAAGGTGTAGCTGATGAAATCCATGGTGGTTCCCTCCTTTCTGGTGAACTAGCAGCCGGGTGTTAGATGAAGTGCCCGTCCTTTATACCGTCCGCACTTGGGACCGCAGTACACATCTTCTGTAGGACTCCAGGCAAAGGAGAACCAGTTCTCCCCTTGGGTCAGCTCCTGGGTCTGGCCGGCGTGGCTCACATAAACCGGCTCCTTCCAGAAGGCAGATCGTTCAAACACCAGGCTTCCCTCGATCCGACCGTAATGGATCCGGGCCTTCACATGATGCACACTCCAGCTAAAGGCCCGGTCCAGTTTGTGGAGGTCGGCCATGGCTACATGAGGAAAACGGGAGAAGTCATGAGTGCGGCTTCGGAGTTCCGGCTGGCCCTTGGGCAGGAACACCTTCATAAAGGTATCCTTCCCGGACTTGTCAATCTGCACAAAGGAGCACAGACTCAGAGTCCGCAGCAGCTCCTGGGGCCCTAGATTCATCACCTGAAGGATCTCCCGGAAGTTGAACAAGGGATACATGGACCCTGTGATGGGGTTCTTCAGGATCACCGTGGAGGACCCGCTCCGAAGGGCATCCAGGTTGATGGCCACTCGTTTGTTGCTGCAGGAGAAGCTCAGTCGCCTTTCTTCCAGATCCAGGGAAATGGTATCCGTTGTCTGCACCGCCTCCGGGAAGATAAAGAGATGGTTCATGGCCGGTTCACTTCCTTTTGGAACCAGGTGTAGAGGGCCTTGTAGAATTGGCACTCCAGGTCATGTTCCTGGCTGACGATACAGGCCCCACCACACATGTGGTAGACGGGGCACTGGCGGCAAGCGGGACTCAAAGCATCCAGCAGCCTTTTCTGGTCGGAAAGCCAATCTGTCCCTAACTCCTGCTGCCGGATATACAGGCAGGGAAACTGCTGTCCTTTTGCATCAACCTTCCTCAGGTTCCGGTTGCTGCAGTATGTTTCCCCATAGGTGTAGTGTGCTTTTCTGCGCCGTTCCAAAGTCTGGTAGAGGCCCTCGTACCGCTTGTCCCGAATACCGAATCTCCGGAACCGGGACAGGTACAGACCCACGTATTTCTTGTACTGTGCCAGGAGGGAGTCGTAGTCCTCCTGGGTGAGAGCATAGCGCCGATTGGCTTCGTTGGTTACATGGAGAAGATGGGGAAAGAAGGAAAGAGACCGTCCGATGACTTTCTCCTTCTCTCGGAACCGCTCCATGATGGCCTCCATATCCGTATTCCCATGGTACAGGGTAGTAGATACAGCCAGATCTTGGTAATCCAGAAGGGCCGTAAACGGATCATAGCCTCGCAGGTCTTTGTCCGCCCCGTCATAGCTGATGCAAATCTGGAAGCTGTGCTTCCGGAAATAGTCCAGGTGCTTTTCAATGCCGATGCCGTTGGTGCTGATGGAGAATTTAGCTTCCGGAACCGCTTTCACCACCTTTTCGATTTCCTTCATATATAACAGAGGTTCCCCTCCCATGAACTTAATGGCGGATGGAGGGTTGCTCCTCAGTTCTCTCTGGAATTCATCGGAGATGCCTTCTTCGTCACTGGAAGCTTCCCGGTGACAGTAGGCACAGTGGAGATTGCACTGGCTGCCCAGATATATGGTGACTTTCTGCGGTTCAGCCATTTTTCTCCCCCTTTCCAATAAAGAGGAAATAGTCGTTCCACACTTCATACCATTTCCGGCCCAGCTTGATTTTTACCGGTCCTTCCACTCCAAACGGATATAGCCGGAAGCTGCCTGTGCCGTGGTCCAGCTTGATTCTTCGGTTGTTTACCAGACCCCCAGAAGAATCCACGAAGACTTCCTCGTCATCGATGTCCCGGGTGAGTTTTTCTTTGGTGGAAAAGTCCCCTTTATACTTCTGGATGGTAAAGTCGATGTACTCCTTGCCTTCTTCCGGGACGAAGGGCTCTTCCGGATCCCCATCGATCAGATACCCTTTCCGGTTGGCCATCAGTTCCCGGCCGTTAGCAGATAGACTGTAGCTGTCCCACAGTTTCATCCGGGGATGATCCCCCAGAATCAGGTCGCTGGTGTGAAAGGGCAGCAGTTCGTATTCCTGGTCGGCTTCGATAAAGAAGTTCTCCTTCTTCCCGCTAAAGAGCCGGACCACAATATCTCGTTCGCTGTCTGCCAGAATCCCGGTATCTACACTCAGGATGGTGTGATTCCCGTAAAGCTGGGTCAGGATGGCAAAGTCCAGACGGATGGAAACCCCCAGCCGGTTCAGATCCAGGAAGCGGTAATCGGACTGCATGGGCTTTCGGAAGATCTTTACCGTTCCGTTGCTTTCCGTCAGGGCATAGGAGCTGTAAGGCCGCAGGTTCTCGATGGCGTCAGATCCAGCCCGTCCGTCAATGGCACTGCTGCACTCCACTTTGCAGAAGTCCCCGTTGATGGTTAAATGGACCACATGATCCGCATTGGACTCTTCGTTGTAATAAATCTTAAGCATCACTCCACCTCCCGATCTGCCACATCATACCCGCTCACCAGCACGTCCTGGCCGCCTTCGATGGTCAGGCGATACCCTGTCACTTCCTCTTTCTTGACTTTCATCACATCATCCTGGACCCGTGCGGTTTGAAAGAGCATCTGGATCCGCCCATTCATGGCCTTCCGCACATTTTTGAGGGTGATGGCACTCCGCATCCCAACGAGGGTAAAGAGGATACTGTTTCCCGCCAGGACCAGCTCTGTGTTTTTCTCAAAGTGCAGGGTCTGATGGAGCTGGACCTGTTCCACTTTGAGGAGTTTCCTGGCACGATGGCCCCGATCCACCACGAGCATGCCGGGCTTGAGTTTCTCAACCGCCACCGGTCCCTCGCTTGTGCTTACATTCCCTTTTGCAATAATCATGAATACATCCTCCTTAGCTATCATCACTGCAGTCACAATTGCAGTTAAACGTCATATAGTACTGGCACTTTTGGCATCCCTGGCAGGTCTGACAGGTCTGACACTTCTGGCACCCCTGACAGGTTTGGCATCCCTGGCAGCTCTGGCATCCCTGGCAGGTCTGACAGCAGTTGGCCTGACAGCAGTTTCCCGAGAAGCCCTCCTCGAGCTTGTTGACCGCTGTTTCGAGGGCCGTCACGTTGATGTGCTTTACCTTGTCGTAGTTCATCGAGGACAGGTCGATGGTGATTTTCGTCTTCGTGGCAAGGGTCTCCAGTCCCGACTGTATATCTGTCAGATCCTTTTTCAGCACAATATCATTCTTGTTTGCCATCTTATGGCCCTCCCCCGGAATCATCCGAGCAATTACAATCACAATTGCAATTGCTGCAGTTGCTGACGCACTGACTCCTTGTCTGGCAGGTGCAGTCTATGCTGGTGCACTGGCTGATGCTCTGGCAGCTCTGACAGGACCTGCTTTGGCACGACTTGCTCTGGCACCCCTGACATGTCTGGCATTTCTGGCACGTCTGACAGAAGGTGCAGTTTCCGCAGTTATCCACGTTGGCGGCATATGTATTCAAAGCCGTAAGGGCTGCCTGGAGTTCACTCACATGGATGGCCTTGACTTTCAGTTCGCTGGTCCCGGTAAGCGTTGACCTGTCCGTGAATGTCGTTTTAGTGATCGTCCCGTTCTTCGCCATAGTTGTTCTCCAATAGTTTCTGTCCATATTGCTGGACGGCCATGAGGACCGGCGTAAAGACGGCACGCTTGAGCCGGCAGTAGGATTCCTTCCGGGCCTTGTCTCCCACCAGTTTGCAGCCTCCCTGACAGAAGGCCAGAGCCGTACAGGAAAGACACTCTTTCCGGTGTTCGTGGGTGTGATCACCGGCAAGGATTTTCTGCAAATACGCAAAATACCCGTCATGGATGGTCCCCGCCTTCCGGGAGGTATTGTGGCAGGGATACAGATTGCCCTCCAGATCCAGGTTCAGTACTGTGAGCCCGTTCCCGCAGGGGGCCGTGTACCGGTCCCACTTACCTTTTCCTGTCAGATAGAACTCCTTCAACTCATGGAACAGCTGACGGATATAGGCTTCTTCCGTGTAACGGTCCGGAGGGATCCGTTTCCCGAAGCCGTCCAGGAACTGAAGAGTCATGGCCGTCATTTCCCGTTCCACCCGGCCCCAGTCTATTTCCAACAGTTTCTTCTTCGGAAGGCCCGTATCCATGATTTCGTCCAGGTTTACCGCAATCTGGTATCCGTGAATGGCCGCGTACTCCTCCGAAATCTGCTGGAAAGCCTGGAGCACTTCCCGGGGATAGGCTTTGGCGGAAAGGACCGCAGAAAGACAGAGATGTTCCAGGGCCAGGATCCGTTCCCGGGTTTCCGGCACGGAAAACAGATCGTATCCCCGAGTCTCCATCACATGAGGTCCGTCCCAGGAGATGGTGACGGAGAAATGATGGGCATGAAAAAAACGGACCATTTCGTCCGTCAGCGCCCTGCCATTGGTGATGATGCCAAAGGTCATATTGAGTTTTCTCTTTTGGAGCTCTGCCACCACTTCCTGGATGGTCTTAAAGTACAGCAATGGCTCCCCGCCGTAGAACTGCAGGTGGAGAGGCCGGGTGTTCTCTTTGGCCACTTCTTCCAGGAAGTCGTAGATTTCGGGATTCACCTCACGGGTCAGGGGCTTATGTACCAGAGGATGCTGCAGGCAGTAGGCGCAGTTCATATTGCAGGAATTCCCCAGCATGAGGAATATGGTGTTAATGTTTCTTCTGAGATATTTCATCTTCCACTCCTTACCATGATTTTCACCAGCCGCACATTTTCTGCGGTATCGTCCTTCACGATCTGTCCCACTGCCTGGATGAGACTTTCTCCCGGAAGAGCCATTCGCCCCACTCCCGGCATGTCAGAAGGGATCACCCATCCGCCCTTTCTGGCTTTCCCATACATCCGGACCGGGACACGGCCGGCCAGGGCTACGGGAATATACGTGGGCAGATTCACTTTCAGAATGTCATCCCCTGGAGAAAGGGTCCTGCCGCCAATGATGAAAGCAAAATCTTCCGTATGGACGCCCACCACACAGGAGCTGCTGGCGGTGGCTTTGACGTATTGTTCCTTGCTGGAATTTTCGTCCAGGGCAATGATGTCTCCCCGCTGGGTATCTCCGCCCCGAGGAAAGAATTCGGCGTAGTCGTTATAGACCGCGTTGTAGACTTTGGCGGCGGTGAGGGTACCCGTCAATGTCACATTCCCGCTGGCATCCGTAGAAACATACCGGCTGTCATTGGTCAGCTGGGACGTTTTGGAAGGGATAGTGGGCTGGTTCAGCAGATCCGTATATTTCCCGCTGGTGGCCACTGTGGCCAGGTCTGCTGCTTTGGCATATCCCACGTTGTCAGTAAAAGCGCTGAGGTTGGTGGGGACTGTGGGAATTTCTGTCTTTTTGGCATAGGTTGTCTGGATGTTATTCCCTGCCGCATCCGCCGTAGCCTTTGTGACAAGGCCCGTGAAATTGGGAGCTATGACGGTGCCAGGAAAAGAAGTATTCCCCGAGCCATCCAGCAGAACCGCTTCTCTCGCTAAGGTCTTGAAGTAAGCATCCGTCCCTGTTCCAGATCCGGAGCAGGAATACTGGCGGACATAGATTGGCTCTGTAGAATCATCTCCAGTAGCCAATTCAACCCATCCGGCATTGGAAGCCCCGCCTACCCGAATGCGGAACCGGTCAGAGGCACCCATTTTGGAATAAACCACATCGGTTGGCGTATCCACTGCCGCTTCGCTTTCCAGTTTGGCCGCTTTCGGATAGATTGCAGGCTTGTTCTTCACATAGGCCTTGCTGCCGGCATCCGTCACATTCCAGTCGGCCTGCACCTGATTGCTCAAAGCTCCGCTCTGAGCATCGCTGGCCGCCTTGGTCATTTCCGTCTTGGTGGCATAGGTGTTCTGGATATTGTTCCCGGCCGCATCTGCCGTGGCTTTCACCGCCGTCCCCGTCTTGTCCAGCTTAGTTCCGATGAGATTGGTGATGGTGGTGGCAAAGTTCGGATCATTCCCCAGGGCCTTGGCCAGTTCCTGGAGTGTATCCAATGTTTCGGGGGAACCATTGACCAGAGAGGTAATGGCCGCCATGACGAAAGCCGTGGTAGCCCCCTGGGTGGTGTTGGTCCCTGCGGCAGCCGTAGGGAAAGTGATCTTCCCCGTGAAATCTGCCCCGGCCAGGTTGGCCTTCTTGGGCAGGTCATTGTTTACCAGAGCCGTGTACTTATCGGCAGCCGCTTTGGCGCTTGCCGCTGCATTGGTGGCACTGGTTGATGCTTCGCTTGCCTTTGTGCTGGCCGTCTTGGCACTGGCTGCAGCCGCTGTGGCACTGCTTGCTGCACTGGTAGCACTATTACCGGCCAGGCCTGCCTGGGTCGTTGCCGTATTGGCACTAGAAGCCGCATTGGAAGCACTCACCGCAGCTGCTGTCGCACTGGAGGATGCCGCGGTTGCTTTATCCCCAGCCGTTTTCGCACTAGCCGCAGCACTTGCAGCACTGCTGGCGGCCTGGGATGCACTGGCGGAAGCCGCCGTGGCCTTGGTACTGGCAGTATTGGCGCTCACCGCTGCATTGCTGGCACTGGTGGCCGCCGCGTTGGCCTTTGCTGTCGCAGTTTGGGCACTGGAAGCCGCTGCCGATGCCTGGAGGCTGGCCGTATTGGCACTAGCCGCCGCTTCGTTGGCTTTGGTACTAGCTGTATTCGCGTACCCCTGTGCCAGGCCTGCCCAGCTTTTAGAACTTTTGGCATCCTTGACACCATCCGGCTCCGTGGAGCTCTCCGCCCACTGCCGGGATACATCACTCCAAGTCTTACTGGACCGGGTTCCTTCCCCTGCGGGAGGGCTGTCGCTTTCCGCCCAGGCTTCTGCCATGTTCTGGCTGTTGAGGGCGCTTTCTGCATATTCCCCGGCCTTATTCCTGTACTCCCGGGCTTGATCGGCGGCATAGGTATCCGCCACATCCCCCAGTTCCACTTCCGTGTTGTTCTGGACGGTGAGCGTCACTTCCACATTGGCCGCATCAGACATTGTGGGCCACCCCCTTGATGATGAAAGATTTGGTAAAGAAACAGGTGAGGATCCGTTCCGTCTCACTGTTCATGATCGCCAGGTCGTAGATGTACGCCCCGGGCTCCAAAGAATCCAGCGCACCCTTAGGTACCACCACATCCACGAAGTTGTTGTTGGGATTGTAGAAGGTATCCGTGTACACCACTTCGGAGGAGTTGGTGGTCTTCTTAATGGCAAAGACCACTTTGTCCGCGTTGGTCAGCTTGTAATTGGCAAACCGGAACCGGATGGAAAAGGTATCGTATTGGGACACCTGGATGTTCTTGTTTTCGTCAATGACCAGCATCTTAGCCTCCTCCCGAATCGTCGGTGCAGTCGCAGTTGCAGTTGGAATAAATGATTTCCCGAGTGTACTCCTGGGTATGGGACCGGTTCACCAGTTCCTGGAGGATCCGCCGCAGGGAGTAGGTCCCGGCCGGGATCCCCCGGTGGGTCTTCAGCCGCCCCCGGCTTGTCTCAAAGGCATGGCGGGCCGGCCCAGAAGTGGTGGTATTGTCCCAGGACTCCACCCCCGACACAATGGCTTCCCGGTCCGGCTGGGTGCTGGAAGTCACAGAGATCTCCACCTGGTCGATCAGCCGGTCGTCCGTCAGTGTCCCCATCCCGTTATAGGTAACACGGACGGTCTTCCCCGCATCTGCTGCAGAGAATTTCAGGGTTCCCGTGTTCCACCCCTCGATACCATGTTCCGTTGTAAGGTAATCCGGCCAATACTGCCCCTTGGCCGGTTCTTCCGATACTTCCGTCAGGAGGGTTCCATTCTGGAACTTTACCTGCAACGTGGTGGGAGATGTCTTCTGGGGCACTTCCGCCAGCCGGATGGTATAGGGGCTGTTGCTGGGAATCACGTGGATTTCGTCAAAAATCTTTTTAATGTCAAAGGTATTTTCAAAGGGATTGAATCGATAATCATGGATGGCCATCAGCTTCCTCCTTTCCATTGTTTCAGGGCCGAAGACTGGGACTGCTCGATATCCTTGGACCGCCGTTCGATTTCCGACAGGTACCGGTCCACGGAAAACTGGGGCTCGCCCAGCTCCATTTCGGTCTTGATGCCGTTTTCCCCGGAGAGGGTGTATTTGATCTTCTTGATGGGATAGGTATCGGCGTTCCCATCCAGCCTTCGGATTTCTGCCAGCCCGTCCGTGGACATGTGGCGGACGTTGAAGGTCCCGTCCGGGTAAGGGTACTCCAGCCGGACCCCGCTGATCTTGGCGGATTTCACAGGAGCCTTGTACTGGCTGATCTGGTTCTCCCCCCACCTTTTGGCATCGGCGACATCATAGGCTTCCGGCAGGTTCCAGACGGCCTGGTGGACCCCGTAGCTGTTCTGGCTTGCCTTGTCTTCCACAATGCACAGCCACTGCTCGCCCTGGTCGTCCACGCTGCCGCCCTTGATCCGGGCCCAGTTCACCAGCTTGGACACATCCCAGGAGGGAGTATAGGAAGTAATATGTTTTCCCACGGTCAGACGGGCCTGTTCGTTGACAGAAGTTTCCCGTCTCCTGAAATACAGACACCGGTACTCGTCCACCCCGTACACGTAGTCAACGGCGAAATCCGCCAGGGTATTCAGGGCTTCTTTCACCGTCACCCCGTCAAAGACCAGCTTGGTGGGACTGTAGCCCACGCTCTGGATCTTGCTGTCGTTGTAGACCACCTGGAGGGTCTGCCGTTCCACCTGGCGGGCAATATCCCGGACGATATCTCCCACGTCCGTATTCTCATAGGTTTTCCAGAGCATCACGTTCTCCAGTCGGTTGTAGAAGCCATAGCCTTTGTACACGAACTTGGTGTCCGTGGTTCCTTCAATGGGCCGGCTGATGATGTATCCGCTGTACCAGGGTTTCCGGTCTCCGTACAGGTGGATGTCGATGCGCTGCATGTAGTCCATTTGTGTGTTCGAAGGTTGCCGGTAAAAGGTCAGCTGGCACTGGCCGCAGCCGGTGCTGGTGATTTCAAAGGTCACTTCGTTCAGGGCATTGGCCTCACTGCCTCCTCCAAAAATGGCCGTCCGGGTCCCGTCCTTTTTGTAGGCATAGACCACAAACTGGCCGGGATAGTACTCATGGATCTTCCCCCGGTCGCTGTTTCCTTCACCGGCCCCAGCAGGTCCGGCAAAGATCCACCGACCGAACAGACCCCGTCCAAAGATGAAATTCGTCATACAAACCACCTGTTGGTATAGGTAATCTCCACTGTGCCTGCTCCTCCTGTATAGAGGAAGAGATTGGCTCCCGGTTTAGCGTGGAGAAAAGTGCCCGTAAAGGCATTGATGCTGTTGTCCTTGTCCCGCCAGACTGTCCCTTCCCGGCCGTTGACGATGGAGGTCTTGGGAGCCACCAGCAGGGCATCCGTCAGGGTGAACTTCTCTTTGGCTTCCTGGTGCCAGACGGTCAGATTGGTCATTCGGTCCAGGGGAATAAAGCGGAAAGTAAGCGGTGTATCCACACTCCCCAGGTTATGGAGCACCATTTCTGCCTGCACCGTGGCCTGAGGAAAGGTAAAGACCACCTTGGATTCCTGAGCTTCATAACGGAACGGATCTGCCAGGAGAAGGGATACAGTGATGTTGCTCCTTCTCTGCTTGAATCCGTTCTCGAACTTGTGCTTGATTTTCGACAAACAGGCCACATGGTAGACCCGGTCCGGACGGCCTGCCATTAGGGAATAGTCCGTCTGACCAAAGAAGGTGTAGGCCTCGTTCAGCACTTCATCATGGTCTTCTTCCGTAGCCCCTTCCATGGAAAACTCCACCTGGAGGGTCCGTCCGTCAATCTTCCCATCCCCCACAGCATCACTGCCATGGGCAAAAGCCCGGGACTGGAGCTTGCTCCGGAAGGTATAGCTGCCGCTGTCCGTCAGACTCCAGTGGACCGGGAGCTTGTATTCCACTCCGTCTTTGGTGATGGTCAGCCCCTGCTCCCCTTCTTTTCGTTCCGGAAATTTCATGTTATGCACCTCGCAGTCCCGCCAGCACAGCATCGGTGAAGCCATCCATCAGATCATCCAGATCTGCGGCGTTGTTGATGTCCCCGTAGTTGTTGAAGGTGGTGGCCACTTCCCGGTTGTCCGTGGATTCACTGGAATTCACGATCCCTTCCGCAATGCTGTCGAACACGGCCCGGTTCAGGGGCAGGGCCACTTCGTCCCCGGCATCCCCCAGAACCCCAACCAGGGGTCTTGTGAAATACCCGCCTTTGGCGTACTTAGGTGTTTTCCCAGCACCCTGGGCCGCTCCGGCAGCCGTGTTGGACGCAGCCGCTGCCATGCCGATGCCTACTGCCGCAGAAGTTCCTCCGGTCAGAAGACCCGTAGCCACCGGCCCGGCAGAGGGGTCGATGACCAGTTTCAGCCAGGCCGCAGGAGCCAGAGCCCCGGCAGCCGCTGTCCCCTGAGCTGCTGTTTTGGCTGCACTGGCCGCATTGAGCTTATCCCCAAAGAGGGCCGTCACCAGCATTCCGGACAGCATCTGGGAGAAATAGCTGGCAATAGTTTTCAGCATGGCTTTTCCCAGATCCAGGAAAGCGTCTTTGGCATTCTTCGCCCCGGTTAGGATATCTGTGAAGGCCGTCTCCAGCCCGCTCAGAGTGGTGGAAGCCATGTCGGCGATCAGTTCCAGGGTCCCCATGTGGGCATTCATATAGGCTTCCTGGTAGGTGTCCATCAGGGATTTTTCCGCGTCGATGTTGCTCTGCCGAAGAGCCATTTCTGCCGTCAGGTTCTCCTGCAGCATGGCCAGGGAGTTCTGGTTGTAGGCTTCATCAATGGCTGCCTGGATATCTTTTCCCTGGGCAAAGTAGGCATTTCGTTCGTCCATGTAGCTTTTGTAGGCTGCTGCCTTTTCCAGATTGGCCTGCTTGTCAAAGGCGATTTCATTGGCACTGGCCTGTTCGTAGGCGATGCCCTTTTCCTTCAGGGCGTTGAGGAACACAGCCTTTTCGCTGGCCGTCAAAGAAATAAAGTCCTGAGAGAGTTTGGCGTACTTGTCGTCGATGGACGCCACCGCCTTTTCCATGTCGGACTGCATTTTCATGACTTCCTGTTCCTGCTTGGAACCATACAAGGTGAGTTTGGCCGTCACCGCATCAAAGGACAGGTCCCGAGCCTTGTTCATCAGCTCCCGGGCTTTAGCCTGTTCTTCCGAAAGAGCATCCAGCCTCTTCTGGGCATACAGTTCTGCCAGACGGGTCTTATCCCGTTCGTAGTTTTCGTTGGCGGATTTGGACTTTTCCAGTTCATCCGTTTCTTCCTTATACCACCGGTCTACCAAGGCACTCTTGGTCTGGAAGGTCCGGAACCACTCTTCCTCGATGCTCTTGCTGGTCTGGGCCGCAGCACTGGCCAGCTGGTCCCTTCCACCGGAACTGCCGCCCCGTCCGCCGCCGCTACCGGAACCACCACCACCGCCTCCTCCAGCAGGGGCCGGAATATCCGTTCCCCCGCCCCGAAGGTTGCTGAAGTCCGGCAGCTTGAATTCCCTTTTGGCAGGAGCACTGCCGCCACCAGAGCCGCCGCTGCTTTCCCCGCCCATGGATCCCAGGGCATTGTTGGTTTCCAGGATCTTCTGGATCAGGCTGGAAAGCCAGCTGATGGCTTCGCTGACGAAATTGGCAATGGTGGAAAGGCCGCTGAACGCCCAGGAGGGAAGGATGCTGCCTGCCATATCCGACAGGATGCTTCCCACTTCATCAATGCAGGCCCCAATACCTTCCACCAGATAAGTGAAGGCATTTAGGATCCAGGTGACGCATTCACTGAGGACGCTGATGAAATTCAGCACCCCGTTGACCACGCCGCCGATCACCTGCAGGGCCGCAAGAAAGGCAGCACCCATCACCGCAGCCACCAGGGTGAACACAGGTTCCAGAGCCTGGAGATTAGTGATGATAGCCTGGGCTGCCGCGCTCATCATCTCTTTGAGAGAATCTACTGTGCGACTGACCGTTTCCATCTTGATGCCCATGGCCCCCAGCACATCTTCTACGGTCATTCCGCTTTTCACAATGGCATAAAGGGCGGTGGCCACTGCTGCCGCTACCGCGATAAAGGGAGCTGCTGCCGTAACCGCTGCTAGAAACGGTGCCGCCATCAAAGTCACCTTCGTCACAAAAAGACCGATGGCCGGAATAGCAAGGCCGGTCAAGGTAGAAACGATCAAGAGTATCCCTGCCTGAAATTCCGGAGGAATAGCGGTGAGCAAGGCTTCCGTTAATCCGGAAGACTGGACCGTTGCCGCAAAGTTTGTAAGCATATCCCCCAGGGACTGGAAGATCCCCGTCAGGTTCAGGGCTTCTGCAATCTGGAGTCCCACCTGGGCCGCAGACTGTTCCAGCCCGTCCATAAGGGTGGACCAGGTGCCGCTGATGGTCTCACTCTGCTGGTCCATCATGCCCCCGAAACTCTGCTCCATGCCGCTGACCAGGGCCGTGATCCCGGTTGCCGCATCAATGGTCCCTTTGGACACCCTGTCCATGGCTTCCGGTACGGAAACCCCGATCTGGTCCGCCAGCATTTTCCATGCCGGGATCCCCGTTTCCGTCAGCTGCATCATTTCACCGGCCTGGACCTTGGACTTGGCCGCCATCTGCCCCAGAGCCAGGGTGATCCGGTTGATGCCTTCTGCTCCAAGGCCTACTCCAGCCGCCGCATCCCCAACTGCCGTAAGGGTCGGTATCACCTGCTCCGCAGAAAACCCGAAGGCAATGAATTTCTGGGCCGCCTGGGACACCTGGCTGAATTCAAAGGGGGTCTTGGCCGCAAAATCCTGCATCTTCCCCAGGAAGTCCTGTGCTTTTTCTGCACTGCCCAGCATATTGGTGAAAGCTGTCTTGGTGCTCTGGAGACTGGCCCCGGCTTTCACAGACGCCACCCCCAGGGCAGCCAGCCCGGCTCCGATGCCTCCCAGAACTGCCAGGGACTTATTAGAAAGGTCAAGGGCATCGCTCCCAAAGGCGGTCTTGATCTGACGTTTGGTTGCATTGAGTTCTTTCCGGAGATCGGAGGTATCCGCCCCGATCTTGACCAGAAGGTCAGCGATGGTTGCCATGTCCGTCAGCTCCTTTCCGTCTGAATTCCTCGAAGAAGGCATCCCGTTCTGCCGCGATTTCACTGCCTGTTTTCTTAGGCAGGAAGGGTTTCATGAGCTTTTCCGTCCGTACCGGTTTCCGGGTGTGGACGCTCATGAGGCAGGCCACCCAGTAGGCGGTCTCCCATTTCTTTCGTTGTTCTGCTTTGGCCCGGCACTCCGCCATCCGGTCCAGTTCCAGTGGCGTCAGGGCATAAAACTGGGCAGGCAGAAGATGCAGGAGCCCATAGGCCACTTCTTCCGCCCACCCTAACCAGTCGTTGAAAGACGGGACTTCTTCCTGTCCCGCCCTCAGTTTTTTGGCTTCGTTTTAGTTTTTCCGGTCGGCTCTTCCTCTGGAAAGATGGCGTAATATACTTCTTTCCCCAGGATCCCGGACCCGGCAATGGCCTTCACTACCGGCTGGACGAATTCTTCCATCTCATGCCCCTGATCAATCAGCTCCTGCATCTTATTGGCATACCATTGCGGGTTCTTGATGCCGTGCTGCCGAAGCCCGATGGACAGCAGCGCGGTCAGGATCCCTAGGTTCAGTTCCTGGTTCCGGATAATGTCCCCGGCACTTTTCCCCGTGATGTTCTCCACCTGGATCAGCCGGCCGATATCGAAATACAGGTACTGGCCGGGACCAAAGATTTCAAAGTCGATTTTCTTCATGTGTTTCTATTCCTCCTATTTACCGGTGGGTACAGCCGTTCCGTCCGCACTCTTTAATTCGCTCAAAGGTCCGTCCCCGGAAATGGTCCCGGACAGGGTGGCCACGTCATCATGAGGGGTGGACAGGCTGCATTCCGTCACAGAGCCCCAGCCGGTCACATAACTCTTGTCCGGGTACTCAAATTTAATGTGGACCTGCTTTCCTGCAAGGAAAGAGGCTTCCAGGAATCGGGCTCCCTTGTCTCCCGCCAGGTATACACTTTCCAGGTCCAGGGACCAGTTCCGCAAACCTGGAATGGTGGATTTCCATCCGCTGGACGTTTTGCTGCTGGCGTCGATTTCATCCGCCTGTCTCGTCAGGTCACCGCTCCGCTGGCCCCCGAGTAGCAGCCAGGTGGGGTTGGTGTCGGATTCTCCCGCATTCAAATAAATCAGATAGTCCTTGCCGGCAGTGGCCGTGTTGGAGGCTTCGCTCCGGCTGGGAAAAGTGGTGGTTGCCATATTACTCCTCCTTATGGATGTTCTGGATGAGGACTTCCAGGGTGATCACCCCGCTGTACCCGGTCTCATCTTCCGGGTAGGTTTCGTAGAAATCCACTCCCTGGGCAGACACATAGAACTCATCTCCCGTAAGGTCCAGTTGTTCTGCACCGAACAGGTTGATGATCTTCTCCGCCAGAGAATTGATCTCGTACCGGCCCTTGTAGCTGCTGTAAATGTGGATGTGGGCCGACAGGTGGGTCATGTCCTCGGTTTTTGTGGATTTGTCCTGGACAGTCATGGTCCCCAGGGTAATAAACGGCAGCACCGCTTCCTGGGGCACGTAGTCATAAACCGCCAAACCTGTGTGTTCTCTCAAAAAGGCCACCAGGGCCTTATGGATGGCATTGTTGGGTAATCTCTTCATGGTTCACGGATCGCTTTCTTCACTTCCTGGATCAGCTGAGGTTCCACATAGTCATAAGCCGGTTTGAAGAAGGGCTTCCCGGACTGGGCCGGGATCCGGGCCCGTTTCGTAAAGACAGGGCCGCCCCGGAAAAACCGGAGAGCCTTTTTCTTCCTGGGCTTTACCGTATGGGCCCGGCTGCCGAATTCCACCAGATGGGCATAGGGCAGATTGCTGAAGACCTGTCCTTCCAGCTTCACGGTGGAAAACCGCTGTTTGATGGATTTCTTCAGTTTCCCCGTCCGCACCGGAACCCGCTGCCGGGCCTCCCGGTAGACAGCATTGGTCCCTCTTTTGAGGGCCGCTTCCACCCGGAGACGGGTCTTCCCATCCCAGGCAGAAATCTGCCGAATGGCCTTGCTCAGTTCGCCTTCCGGCACTTTCACCGTAAAAACAGCCATACTTACACCCCCTGTTCATACCGATGGACGATCAGGGTGGTGCTGTCCCGGTAGGTGTTGTCCACGGTCTCGATTTCGTACAGTTCTCCAGCGAGCCTCAGTCTCCATCCCCGTTTCAAATCCTTGCGGGGCCGGATCTTCAGCCGCAGCTGCTCCCGGTTCATGGGAGTCCCCTGGGCTTCCTGCTCGGAGTAATTGGTCTGGAGTACCTGGGCCCAGATCCGTCCCATCTCTTCATAGTCTGTATGGAAGCCTCCGTAGCCGTCTTCTGTGGGTTTGGGCCGAAGGAGCGTGATCCGTTTGTCCATCTTTCCAATTTTCATTAGAACGCGTCCCTTCTTTCCCCAAACAAAAGAGAGCGCAGGGTGAGAAGCAGATTATGGTAATCCGCATCCTCCCTGTGCTCGTAGAGATAGGCTACCGCGAAAAGGACGGCCATTTTGAAAGTTGCCGTTTCTTCCGGTTCTTCCTTTCGGATAGTATCCAGACAGAGCCTTTCGGCGGAAGCGATGAGTCTGGTAATGAGGTCGTCCTCCTCGTTTCCATCTACCCGAAGGTAGGCTTTCGCCTCGTCAAGGCTTATGAGTCCCGTCACTGCCATTCTCATCACCTCCCCGGAAAATCATCAGCCGGCCTGGATTGCCAGCACCTTCACGGTTTCCGGCAGGATCAGCCGGCCGTCCACCCGTTCGCTGGCCAGGAACCCGATCTGTCCGTTGGCCGCATAGAGCTCGCTGAGGCGCTTGAACTTCCGGCCCTGACGGTCGGCAATCCAGTAGTAGGAGTAGTCCCCCAGGGCAATGACCTTGTTCCCCGCAGCCAGTTCCGGCACGAAGCTGGACGTGCGATAAGGCAGGCTGAGGATCCGGTCCGGCTGGCCCACCTGGACAGAGGGCTGCCAGATGTAGTTGCCGTTGTTGTCCTTCAGTTTCCGGATAGCCTTCACCGTGGAATCGTTCAGGATCCAGGAAGCGTTTCTGCGGTAAGGGGTCCGAAGGCTGTGGTACAAATCCATCATGTCGTCGAAAGTGATGGCGGTCTTGGCTGCCGTCACCCCCACTTCCGCTCCCTGGAACACACCCAGAGGCTTATGGTTTCCGTCACCGACCAGGAAGGCTTCTTCTTCCTTGGTGCCGATTCGTCTTGCAAATTCCTGAGTGATGTAGCTTTCCAGGTCGAATACGCTGTCGTTCATCAGCTCTTCGGAGACCCGGATGGCAGTCCCCAGTTTGTGAGCCCCCAGGTTCACCTGGCTGAAGGTGTCATCACTTTCCGGGTAAGCGCTGCCTTCTTCCATCCAGGCCGCTTCCCCGTGGCTGGCTACAACAGGGATGGTGTGGTCCCCGGAAGAAGTCCGGATGGTATGGGCCAGGCCCCGGAAGAAGTTTTCTTCCTGAAGGGCTGCCACCAGGGTGTGTTCGTATTCGTCCGGGACCAGGTAGCCCCCTTCCGGATCGGAGCCGATGGTCAAGGTATCCTTCACTTCCTGGATGTTCCCTTTCCCCCGGAATGCCTGCCAGAAGGCTTTGGTGTAGGCATCGCTGGCCCGGCCAACTTTGGTGTCCGGCTTCAGGTTGCCAGCACCGGGATTCCCCTTCAGGGCCGTATCGATGGTCTTATTCAGTTCATCATCGATGTTCCGCTGGCGCTCCAGCCGTTCGATTTCTTTGCCCAGGGCCACCACTTTTTCTTCCATCCGGTCATAGACGGCGCTGTCTTCTGCAGAGACCATGCCGTCCTTATCCCGGTGGGATTCCAGGAAAGCTTTGGCCATTTCCCAGGTGTTGGCGCGTTCTTCTCTCAGTTTCAGGATCTGATTCATGGATATTCCTCCTTAATGCACAAGAAGGCCCAGCCGCTTCATGAGTTTGTCCGCGGGGACCTTGTTGGGTACAGGTTCTTTCGGTTCCTTTTTATTTTTAGTGATGGACAGTTTAGTCAAAAGAGAATTAGTAACGGCTGCCCGACTAAACAGCATGGCATCTACGTCCGGATCTCCTTCTTTATTCTCTTCGGTATAAAGAATGGCATCTGCAAAGCCTAGCTCCACGGCCTTCTTGGCGTTGAACCAAGTCTCTGCATCCATCAGCCTGGAAATCTTGTTCCGGGACAGGCCCGTCTTGATTTCATAGGCGTTTACGATGCTTTCTTTGACTTCGGCCAGCATATCGATGGCCTTTTGCATCTCCTGACTGTCCCCAATGGCCACCGTAATGGGATTGTGGATCATCATCAT
Source organism: uncultured Acidaminococcus sp. (assembly GCA_900314165.1). The sequence goes on along the minus strand of OMUE01000171.1, from coordinate 918 downwards.
GGCCACCGGGGACATTTCCACCTGGCTGCCGGCCATGGCAATGACGCTGGCGGCAGAGGCAGCCAGGCCATCGATCTTCACGGTTACGTGCCCCGGATAATCCATCAGCATGTTGTAGATCTGAGCCGCCGCAAACACATCGCCTCCGGGAGAATTAATCCAGAGGGTAATGTCTCCGCTGCCGGCCATCAGCTCGTCCTTGAAAAGCTTCGGGGTCACTTCGTCCCCGAACCAGGTTTCATCGGAGATTTCTCCGGAAAGGTACAGGGTGCGGGTTTCTTCTCCTTCATTCTTCACCCAGTTCCAAAATTTACGTTTCATGGGTTTCCTCCTTTCAGGCATAAGAAAAGCACCCGGCAGATTGCTCCGCTAAGGTGCTGTTTAAAAAATTATACTTAATTCCAATCCGTATTCAGACTTATGCTGTTCGGATAATCATTGAACCACAGGTATTCCCCGTGGCCTATGCCAAAAGCTCCGAATTGCCCTGGCTTCGGTGCTGTCTGGAAGCCATAAGCCGACTGAAATTCATAGGGCAGATTTGCACAGTTAAATCCAGTCCGGTCAAAATGTCGGTCGCCGTACTGATAAATTTTGATATTCCAGACCCGCTGTTGACACATGGTCAGTTCCAATCCCAATTTCTGGTAGATCCATATCGTACTGCTTCTCTTCTGTTCCATTCTGTCAGGGCTGCCGTATTTGGCACGCACGGCATCCTCCGTCATATCAAGGCCAATTCCGCCAACCGACTCATAATATCGCGGCTCTACAGTCCTCATCAGCAGCGTTCCCTTGCCGATGTCATGATTGTCCCCGTTTAAAATAATATGAGAGTGATAGCTGGCCGAATACATGTTTTCGCAAATCACAGGCATATCCCGGTATCCTTCTGCTTCCACAATACGGATGATACCG
>OMUE01000123.1 GCA_900314165.1 uncultured Acidaminococcus sp. | reverse complement strand
ATATCTATTTATTTTCGTCTATAGGGGTGCCGCTAGGCAGGTTGGTTTCGCTCTTCGCTCTTCGCTGTCTGTTAGCCCCTCCGGATCTTCGCCTCGCAGGATAGCCATGAATTCGTCGCCGGTGATGGTTTCCTTCTTCAGCAGGTACTGAGCCAGTTCATCCATCTTTTCTCTGTTGGTTTCCAGGATTTCACGAGCCTGTTTATGGGCCTTCTTCACCACTTCAAATACTGCTTCGTCAATCTTCGCCGCCGTATCCGGGGCGCAGGCCAGGCTGGTATCCCCACTCAGGTAGGCGTTGTTCACAGTTTCCAGCGCTACCATATCGAACTCGTCCGTCATGCCGAACCGGGTAATCATGGCCCGGGCCAGCTTCGTGGCCTGTTCGATATCGTTGGAAGCGCCGCTGGTCACCAGATTGAACACCACTTCTTCAGCAGAACGGCCGCCGGTCAGCGTTACAATCTTGTTGAACAATTCTTCCTTGCTCATGAGTACTTTTTCCTGGGTATCCACCTGCATGGTGTAGCCCAGAGCGCCGCTGGTCCGGGGAATGATCGTAATCTTGTGGACGGGCGCCGTATTCTTCTGTCTAGCTGCCACCAGGGCATGGCCGATTTCATGGTAAGCAATGACTTTCTTTTCTTCCGGGGAAATGACGGCACCTTTTCTCTGGGCACCGGCAATGACCACTTCCACGGATTCTTCCAGGTCTTCCTGCTTCACTTCGTCCCGGCCCATGCGCACAGCCCGCAGAGCTGCTTCGTTGACGATATTAGCCAGCTCCGCACCGGAGGCACCGCTGGTAGCCAGAGCTACGGAATGGAAGTCCACATTGGGATCCATCTTCACATCGTTGGAATGGACCTTCAGGATAGCTTCTCTACCCTGCAGGTCAGGCAGTTCTACGGGCACCCGCCGGTCAAACCGGCCAGGGCGAAGCAAAGCCTTATCCAGCACTTCCGGACGGTTCGTAGCTGCCAGGATGATGACGCCCTTACTGCCATCAAAGCCGTCCATTTCGGACAGCAGCTGGTTCAGGGTCTGTTCCCGTTCATCGTTGCTGCCGAAGGAACCGTTGTCACGCTTCTTGCCGATAGCATCGATTTCGTCGATGAACACGATGCAGGGCGCTTTTTCCTGAGCCTGTTTGAACAGGTCACGGACACGGGCAGCCCCCATGCCTACGAACATTTCAATGAATTCGGAGCCGGAAATGGAGAAGAAGGGCACGCCGGCTTCCCCGGCTACTGCTTTAGCCAGCAGAGTCTTACCTGTCCCGGGAGGGCCCACCAGCAGCACACCCTTGGGCATAATGGCGCCGATAGCCTTATATTTGGAAGGATTGTGCAGGTACGTGACGATTTCCTGCAGAGCTTCCTTGGCTTCGTCCTGACCTGCTACGTCCTTGAAGGTCTTGCCGGTTTGGGCTGCGATGTACACCTTGGCATTGCTCTTGCCAAAGCTCATCATGTTGCCGCCGCCCAGTTTAGGTCCCAGATAGCGCATAATGACCTGGCCGATGACCATAAACACCAGGAACGGCAGGATCCAGTTATTGAAGAACTGGACGATAGGGTTCTGCTGTTTCGGCACAACCTGTGAGAATTCCACCTTAGCTTTCACCAGGCGGTTTACCAGTTCCGGGTCGTCCACCCGGCCTGTCACATAGATCTGTTCCTTGCCATCTGCATTGCACAGCAGGGCAATCCGGTCCTTTGTAATTTCTACTTTCGAAGCCTTGCCTTCGTCCACCATGCTCAGGAAGTTCGTATAGCTCACTTCGTGCATCTGGGGTTTGAAGAACATGGGCGTGATAATGGTATTGATTAACAAAATGATCAGAATAGCCGCAAGGTAATAGTAGCGGGTACTTTTAGGGTTTCTCGGGGATTCGTCCATATATTTTCATCCTTTCGTTAGATACTACTTAATTGTAGTATTATATCACATTTGCCTACAGCTAACACTGTTTCCCCAGGGTTTTACATCTTTGTCATATTTCTGTCCGCCCTCGCTTTAGCGGGGTAAGTCTGATTAGAGCTCTCAGCTTCCTCTTTGTCCGCCCTTTTCAAGGGCGGGGGACCGGCGAAGCCGGTGGTGGGTTCTTTTCCATGGCTGGTGGTGGGGGTGCATCCGAGTATTTATTCACAGCGTGCTTTTTTCTCCACATTTCTTCTAATCCATTTTTGTGTCCATCTCATTTTTCGTGTCCACTGGACTATTTCTTCAGTACTTCACCTCTCCCTTATGTTCTTCTTACTTTCCTTTTCTTCTTTTTGCCACATTTTTTGTAAACACTGTTTCAAAACAGTCTGATATTCAAATATTTTCTCTATGTCATCCGCTATTTTTCTCGTATTTTACCCACGTTCATTGTCTCTGTATTTTTATAATTTTCTGTGTATTAATCCTCTATGCACGCACAAATTCGCAAATAATTCTATCTTTTTCTTTCTATTTCTGTTACAATAGTTATACATTCACCGTGTGACATTACTAAATTATGCACGACTATCACCACTTTATGTACCCATCATTCACTCTAAAGGAGGCAAATCCCATGTCCAAAGAAACGAAAAAGAATCCCCAGGAAATCGGTGGCTTTCTCAAAGGCGTAGAAGCCATCGGCAACAAACTCCCCCACCCCGCCATGCTGTTCTTTATCCTGTCTCTGATCGTCATCGTAATCTCCCATTTCGTTGCAGCGTCCGGTGTCTCTGTCACGTACTTTGATGCCCGTGCTAAAGCTGAGGTCACGAAAAAAGCTGTATCCCTGCTGAACGCGGACGGGCTTCGCTACATGTTCAACTCTGCTACAAAGAACTACACAGGCTTTGCACCCCTGGGCACCGTATTGGTAGCCATGCTGGGCGTAGGTGTAGCCGAATGGACGGGCCTGTTCAACGTATCCCTGAAAAAGCTCTTAAGCAATGCCAATCCGAAATACCTGACGCCCATCGTCGTGTTTGCAGGCATCATGTCCAATATTGCTTCTGACGCAGGCTACGTCATCGTCATTCCCATCGGCGCCATCATCTTCGCCATGGCAGGTCGTCACCCTCTGGCCGGTATGGCCGCCGCTTTTGCCGGCGTTTCCGGTGGCTTTTCCGCCAACCTGCTCATCGGCACTACGGACCCGCTGTTGACCGGCATTACAAATCAGGCCCTCATTGCCGCCGGTATCGATATGACCCTGGATCCCACCTGCAACTGGTACTTCCTGGCCGCTTCTACCTTCGTGCTGACCATCGTAGGTACCCTGGTAACGGATAAGATTGTAGAAAAGAATCTGGGCAAATACGAAGGGGCCTATAAGCCGGACAACACGCCCATTACTCCTCTGGAAAACAAAGGTCTGACCCGGGCCACCATTGCCCTGATCATCTATATTGCCATCATGGCTCTGCTCATGTTCCCGACTAACGCCGTGTTCCGTTCCCTGGAACCTGCTACAAAGGAAATGACCCTGAAGGCCTTCATGCATGACGGACTGATTCCCGCCATCCTGCTGCTGTTCCTGATTCCCGGTCTGGTCTATGGCCTCACCATCGGCAAGATCAAGAGTTCCCATGACCTGATTGCCGCCATGACCCAGGCTATGAAATCCATGGGCGGTTACATGGTGCTGGCGTTCTTCGCCTCCCAATTCATCGCCTACTTTGGCAAAACGAACCTGGGCATCATTGTATCCTTCAAAGGAGCCGATGCCCTGGAGGCTGCCGGCCTCACGGGCCTGCCCCTCATTATCCTGTTTATCTTCCTGTCCGCATTCCTGAACCTGTTCATGGGCTCCGCTTCTGCCAAATGGGCTATTATGGCTCCCATTTTCGTGCCCATGATGTACCGGCTGGGTTTGTCTCCTGCCCTGACCCAGGTAGCCTACCGAATCGGCGACTCTTCCACGAACATCATTACCCCGCTCATGAGCTACTTCGCCATGATCGTGGTATTCATGCAGAAATATGACGACAAGGCCGGCCTGGGCACCCTGACCTCTATGATGCTGCCCTACTCCATCAGCTTCCTGATTTTCTGGAGCATCCTCATGGGCATATGGATCCTTCTCGGTCTCCCTGTTGGCCCCGGAGCCGGACTGTTCCTGTAAGAGAAAAATTGTACAAAAAAAACTGCGTACCTCACCCGGTACGCAGTTTTTTATTAGGTGCTAGACCTTAGTGCGAGTGAGTCCGCTGGACTACCCCACCACCGTGCCGGCGCTGCCGTACCCCACCACCAGTCCTTTCATAAGATTCAAGGAAAGGACTGGTTCCCCGCCCCTCAATGGGCGGACTGGTAGGATGCCGGCTAAGCCGGCCTGAATGGAGTCGGCACGGTTCCCCTCGCGGGGATGACAGGGCTCCGCCCGTCAGGTTGCCCGTGAGGGCTGTCGCCCCCATAGGGGGGGAGAGGGCCATTGCATTAGCAATGGCGAGGGGGCTGGGCAGAGCCCTTTTGCGAGGCAAGGGGGCAGTGCCGCGTACCCTCATCGCTCTTTGCTCTTCGCTTCTCTTATTCCAGCACTTCCAGCGTCCGCTTCCGGCCTTCGAAACGGGCCAGCTTTGTATAACCGAAGCTCTTGGCGTAGGCCACGGCCTCGGCATTATATCGGCCGCAGTCTTCCGGTTCATGAGCATCGGACGTGGTGATGATGGGTAATTCGTACTTGGCAGCCACCTTCATGAAATCCGGATAGGGAGAGATTTCCTTGATGGGGTACCGGTAGTAGGTGCCCGTATTCACATCCACCACCATGTCAGCCTTTTTCAAAGCCTTGGCTACCCGTTCCAGATAGGGCGTCACGTCAAAATCTGGCAGGTACTTGAACAACCGGATATTGAAGGGATGGCCCAGGATATCGTACAAGCCGGAAGCCGCCAATTTCTCCACTTCCTCCGTGTACCATTCATAAATATCCCTCAGGGAATGACGTTCCCATTCAGCTTTGATGGCTTCCGTATCATAGGCCCAACCCTTTAGGAAATGGATGGACCCGATAACGTAGTCAAAGGGATAGGCCTTCAGGATCTTCCCCACCTTCTCCTGATCTTGGAAATTGCACACTTCTATCCCCGTCTTCACGGCATGGTCCTTCTTCAGTTCGTCCATGAAGGCAAAATATTCATCCAGGGTATATTTGAACTTATTCTTTTTCAGCCATTTTTTCTGGAAGCTGCCGATGAAGGAATCGTCCAGCACCAGGTCTTCGTAATACAGTTCTTCAAATTCCGGGAACGTATGGGAATGCTCGGAAATACCGATTTCATCCAGTCCCCGGGCTTTTGCAGCCTTAAAGAAGCCTTCCACCCATTCCTTGTTGTAGGAACCATGTTCAAAATGCATATGATAATCTAATTTCATTTTCCTTCATCTCCTCGTTCTGCTACCAGGTACGCAGCTTCTTCCTCACGGAACAGCCCTTCCTGGCACAATACCTGAAACAATTTACCATAGGGTCCGGCCAGGGGAACCTGAGCCGGTTCTGTGAGAGGGATCCAGCTGCTCCGGTTAAGATTGGGTATCTCCTGTCCCCAATAAGCCTTCACATGCCAGATCTGATGGCTGAACACATGGGTATGCTGCCAGTACAGATCTCCCACAGGGCCCATCTGTTTTTTCAATCTGGCAAAGCTTTCCGGTTCTGCAGCCGCCAGAACATTGGGAAATTCCCACATGGAAGCCAGCAGGCCCTTGTCCGGCCGCTGTTGCAGCAGTACCTGCCCAGCCCGGATAAAGATGGCACAGTCGGCATAATATTCTGTCTGGACCTTCCGTTTCTGTCTGTGAGGCAGTTCCTGGGTCCGCCCCTGAGCTAAAGCCTTGCAAGCTTCCCTGACAGGGCAAAGCTCACAACGGGGATTCTTCGGGATACAGACCCCTGCGCCCAAATCCATCATGGCTTCGTTAAAGTCTCCAGGCCGTTCCGGAGAAATGGCCTGCTCCGCCAACGCTCTCAGTTTCTTTTTGCCGCTAGTGGACAGGATATCGTCCTCCACAGCATACATCCGCGCCAATACCCGCTGCAGGTTCCCATCTACCGCCGGCACCACCTGGCCAAAAGCCATGGAAGCAATGGCTCCTGCCGTATAGTCCCCGATGCCCGGTAGTTTGGCCAGTTCCTCAGCCGTTTCTGGCAGGCTTCCTCCGTACTGCACACAGATTTCCTGGGCCGCTTTCCGCAAATTCCGGGCTCTGCTGTAGTACCCCAGCCCCTGCCAGGCCTGCAACACGTCCTGTTCCGGTGCCTGGGCCAGAGCCTGTACCGTAGGGAACAGCTCCATCCAGCGGGCAAAGTAGGCCTTTACACCTTCCGTCCGTGTCTGCTGCAACATGATTTCCGACACCCACACATGGTAAGGATTCCGGGGCTTCTTCTCCCGCCAGGGCAGGCAACGGCTATGGCTGTCAAACCAGGCCAGCAGCTCATCCGGCCAGTTACTTTGTTCTGTCAAGATGAACCTCCTGGAAACAGGAGGACAACACGTGGTCCCCGTCTACGTCGAACAAGATGGTCCCCCTCAGCTGTTTGCCTGCCAGCAGCATGGGCAGCCAGATCTTGTCCGCTTCCCACATGGTGTCATAGGGCAGCTCTTCCAAGGAGAACCAGCGGGGCAGCATCTCCTCGGACATGGTCACCGTCCCCTGCCAGTGCCGGACGAAATACACCATGCCTCCGTGGGACCACTGAGGATCCGAGGGCTGGTCGAAATACAGGTCTGCCACCAGCTCCAAATCCTCCGGTGCCGCCACCAGGCCGCATTCTTCCCGCAACTCCCGGACGGCGCACTGGCGCATAGTCTCTCCGGCCTCGATCTTGCCACCGAAGCCGTTCCATTTGTCCTTGCCCATGCCTCGTTTCTTCCGGCCCAGCAGTACCCTGCCCTGATCATCCAATAAATACACAAGCGATGTATCCCTCATATTCACAACCGCCTTTACTGAAGCTGCCTGCTCCGGGCACTAAAAACGCCCTGCAGACCGGCTGCAGGGCGTTTCTCCAGGAATCCCCTGCAGCAGATCTGCCCATCTGTCAGGCAACGTATACCTATAGTATACAAGATTCCATAGATAATTGCTCTCTGAAATTTTCTAATCCCTGTAGACCATGTTCTTCACCTGATCCAGGAACGCTTCCTGCTTCAACAAGGCCTTTTCCGCCTCTGCCAAAGTCACAAACCGGAAATAGATTTTCTCCCCAGGCTTCATCTGAGCCAGTCTGGGCAAATCGGCCTGGATAACCTGGCCGATTTTTGCGTAGCCTCCTGTAGTCTGCCTGTCAGCCATCAGGACGATGGGATTGCCGTCTGCCGGCACCTGGATGGACCCGAAAGTCACCGGCTCGGAAATCAGTTCCAGACTGGAATCCTTATAAGGAATCGGGGCTCCGCTTAATCTGTAACCCATGCGGTCGGACTGGGGCGTAATCGTGTAAGGAGAATCCGTAAACAGCTGCAGGGCTGCTTCATCAAACCAGTCGTACTGCAAGCCTTCCGTGACCCGGATCGGTTCATGGTCGAAGATATCGCTGTCCGGAATGGACCAGCCCATGCTGCTGAAGGATTTTCCGCCCTGCTTAGCCAGAACAGCAGCAAAGGCTTCCTGTTTGGCCGTGAGAGGGCCTGTTTCCAAAACAGTTCCATCCTTCAGGGGTTCTCCATCCACGCCACCGATTTTAGCCCGCAGGTAGGTACTTTTGCTGTCCATAACCACGGGTACGTCAAACCCTCCGGCCACGGCCAGATAGCCTCTGGCACCCTGAGCTGCAAAACCGAACGTCAGGGTGCTGTCTTCTTTCACATAGATAGCCCGGTTCCTGGGCACGGGCTTGCCGCCCAGTCTGGCGCCCAATTCCGCACCGGTCAGTGCAAACATGAGGCCCTGGGGAAGCTTCAGCACGGGGCCGCTCATGGTCATTTCCAGGGCCCCTTCATTTTCTTTATTGCCTAAAAGGATATTACCCAAAGCTAACGATGCCAGATCCATAGCCCCACTGACCAAAACACCGGATTTCTGGAAACCATACCGGCCTGCGTCCTGCAGCGTCGTCAATGGTCCACCTTTCTTAACCTGGATGTTCATTTCCGGGCACCTTCCTTCTCCTTGGCTGCGATGGCTGCATATTCATCCGGTGTAATAGCGTAAAATTCTATCCGGTCCCCTGCCTGCAGCACACTGGGATGAGCCAGGTCATAGGGACGGAACAGATCCAGAGGTGTGCGGCCGATAAGCTGCCAGCCTCCAGGGGTTTCCAAAGGATAGGCTCCGGTCTGGGAACCGGCAATGCCCACGGAGCCTTTAGGAATTACAAGACGAGGCGTCTTCCGGCGGGGTGTGGCGATTTCCTTCGGCAGGCCGCCTACATAGGGAAAGCCAGGGGCAAAGCCGATCATATACACCAGGTAATCCCCACTGGTATGGATTTTCACCACTTCCTCAGGAGTCATCTTATGATATTCAGCCACATACTCCAAATCCGGTCCGTATTCGCCGCCGTAGCACACGGGAATCCGTACCTTATCCTTGCCGGATTCTACTCCCAGCTCCAGGTCAGCCAACAGGTTTTCCATATGGGCCTTTAGTTCCCGGTAGCCCTTGGACAATACAGGATCGTCCGGAAGATGGGAGCCCAGAGCCAGCACCAGAGGGTCATAGAAGACCGTGATACCGGTGTACGAAACTTCAAATTCCTTCAAGCCAGGAAAAGGCGCAGCCTCCAAAGCAGAAGCTAACGCCCGGGCACAGCGCAGGATGGCCGGATTGATTTCGTTGCCAAAGGAAACCATCAGTGCTGCTTCTCCTACAGGTTTTATAACATATTGCTGCAGATACGCTGCTGCTTTATCCATGTTCCATGCACCTCGTAATTCGATATTTATTTCTTCCGTTCTTCTAATTTCGCTTCAATCTCTGTGTTCAGGATGTCGCTGACGAACATGAAGCCAGGCTTATGGGAAATGGCAATGGGCGGTTTTACATTTTCCACTACGAATTGGGGTGTTACGCCGCAGGCCCAGAATACAGGGATTTCGTTTTCATAAAACGGGACGGGCATCCCGTAATCCGGTTTATTCACATTCTCGATGCCAATAGCTGCTGCATCGCCGATTTCCACAGGGCCTCCATGGACGTTGGGGAATTGTTCCGTAATCTCTTTAGCCTTTTGGGCATTTTCCGGTGTCATAGGCCGCATGCTGACAACGTAATTCCCATGAAACCGGCCATAGGGCTTGCAACGGATCGAGGTCCGGAACATGGGCACAGGAGTGCCCAGGGTCATGTGGCGGATTTCAATATTGTTTTTTAGGAGCGCTTCTTCAAAGGAATAGCTGCAGCCGATCAAGAAGCCCACCATATCCTTTGTCCAGTATTCCGTAGCGTCAGGAATGGTCTTTTCCAGTTTGCCATTCCGGTAGATGTTGTACCAGGGAATGCAGCTGAGCACGGGAGCCCCGGGGGCCAGGAACTTAGAGACCGGTTCCCCTTCGAACACTTCCAGTACCGGACAGGGCTGGGAATTCAACTTGGCAAATTCATAAAATTCATCTGCATAATCTTTCGGCAGGCAGATCAGATTGGCTTGCACGTAGCCCGCTGCCATCCCGGACGTACTGGATGTAATAACGCCTTTTGTAATCAGCTCCCGGACTTGTGCCGGTGTATAATTTGCATATTGATTAGCCATTTTAATTCCTCCTCACTGCCATCTTTCTGCTAATTGGCTGAGTTTCCGCCGTTCTTCCCGCAGCAGCTGCTGGGCCTGTTCCACCGTGACCGGTTGGAAACGGATCTTGTCCCCGGCCAGACGCTGGGCTACCTTGGGCAGATCTACGGAAATCACATTGGCAATCTTCGTATAACCGCCTGTGGACTGCCGGTCAGCCATCAAAATAATAGGTTTGCCGCTTTGAGGCACCTGGACAGCCCCAAAGGCAATGCCATCGGACACCAGATCCGCCCGGCCCTTGTGCTGAATTTCCGGTCCTTCCAAACGTGCTCCCATGCGATCCATATAGGGAGTAGCCAAAAATTCACTGTTCAGGAAGGTAGCCAAACCTTCCTCGGTAAACGCATCCTCCTGAGGACCCAGGATGACCCGGAGAGTAACTGCGTGATTTCCATAAATCTCACTGAAATCTTCCGGCACGAAACGTCTGCCGATTTTCGGCAGGATATGCTTGGGAGACAGAAAGTTGATTTCATCCCCCGTCTTCAAAGCCCGACCGTGGAAGCCTCCCATGCTGCCTTTCAGGTACGTAGACCGGCTGCCCATGAAAGCTGGCACATTCAGTCCTCCTGCAAAGGCGATGTAGCTGCGGACCCCCTGCTTGGAAAAACGTACCGGATATTCCACTACATCCCCGGGCTCCGCCACGTACACCTGATTCACCTGCAGCTTATTGTCGTTAATAGTGGCGTGCAGGTCTGCTCCGGTCACTACGAAACAGTTGGGTTCCGTAAATGTGAATTTCGGTCCTACCAGTGTGGCTTCCAGCATGGCCGCGTCCGGCTCGTTGTCCAGCAGCAGGTTGGCCAGCCGGCAGGCTCTGTGGTCCATAGCTCCCGACACGGCAAAGCCCTGGTTCTGATAGCCAATCCGCCCCAGATCCTGGATTGTAGTCAGGGACCCTCCTCTATTGATGATGATTCCCATAGCTATTCCTCCCGAATCTCGTATTGGTACGTGCCCAGCTGCTCTTCTTTGGCAATCTTCCCATATTCCAGTTCATTAATAGCCTTAAACCGGATGTACTCTCCTGCTTCCAGCAATACCGTATTTTTGCGGCGGAATGGATCGTACAGATGCAGCGGGGTCTTGCCGATGAGCCGGAACCCACCAGGGGATTCTACGGAGTAGACCCCCAGCTGTTCACCTCCAATGCCTACGGAGCCTGCCGGTACCTTCAACCTGGGAGAGATCAGCCGCGGGGTAGCCAGTTCTTCAGGCATACCGCCGATGTAGGGATAACCGGGTGTAAACCCCAGCATATAGATCAATACATCCTTGGAACAACATAGCCGGACGACTTCGTCCGTAGTCATATGGTGGTAATCCGCTACATCCTGCAGATCCGGTCCTTTGCTCCCGCCAAAACAGACGGGAATCGTAATGACTTTCTTACGGGCTGCTTTTGTTTTCCCGCTCTGCTGCACAAAGCCTTCCAGCAGCGTTACCAGTTCGGCATAAGGCAGCAACAACGGGTCATACTGGACCATGAGACTGCGGAACGTGGGAATGGTCTCGATGATGCCCTTCGGCTTTGCACCTTCTATAGCCTCATTCAGACTCTTTACTTTGGCGTAAATAGCAGGGTCAATGGTTTCCCCGAATTGGACGGTAACGGCGCTGTCCCCTGCCAATAAGATTTTTCCTGTACTCATTTTATAAACGTTCCCGTAGGAGCGATGTCGATACCGTGTTCTCCTAAAGCCTTGCGGATTTTTTCAATGAACAGCAGGGCCTTCTGGCCATCTCCATGGACGCAGACCGTATCCCCCTGGACAGGGATGGTTTTGCCACTCAGAGTCACGACCTGGTGGTTCATGACGATGTTCAGCACTTGTTCGATGGACTTTTCTTCGTCCGTAATCATAGCGCCGGCCTGGCCACGAGGTGTCAGGGAACCGTCTTCCTGATAACTGCGGTCGCCGAACACTTCAGAGGCAACGGGCAGGCCGATCTTTTGAGCAGCTTTCACGCTTTCACTGCCGGCCAGGGCGTACAGGATCAGGTTTTTATCCACATCGTATACTGCCTGGGCAATGGCTTCTGCCAACGCTGCATCCTTAGCAGCCATATTGTACATAGCCCCATGGGGTTTTACGTGCTGCAGCTTGCTGCCGGCTGCATGAGCAAAGGCTTCCAGAGCCCCCACCTGATAAACCACCATATTGTAGACATCAGATGGGGATACAGCCATCTTCCGGCGGCCGAAGCCCACCAGATCAGGATACCCGGGATGGGCACCGAGGCCTACACCGCTTTTCACAGCCAGATCCACAGTCTTCTTCATAACCGTAGGATCCCCTGCATGGAACCCGCAGGCAATATTCACAGACGTAACCAGAGGAATGACTTTGTCATCCATGCCGATTTTATAATTACCAAAGCTTTCGCCCAGATCAGAGTTTAAATCTACTTTCATTACAATTACCCCCATTTTTTAAAATTTTCTGCTTTGTATTGTATAACATCTTTCCATAAAAATCTCCCTCAGGACCATCCTGAGGGAGATTCATTACAGTTTGCTTACCGACGTCCCTCAATAGACGTCTTCCCTTAAGTTCTTTCAGTTATACGCTTGCGTCAGCCAACCATTGCGGCCAGTTTCGGAGCATACACTACGAAAGTACGATAAGCCATGAACAGGGTGACAACCAGGACGGCTGCGCCTTCCACGTTGACCAGGGACGTATTCTTGTGAGTCCCCAGGATACCCATGTCGTTAGCAACTACCACAACCAGGATGACGGACAGCGGCAGGGCAACGCCGTTGACAGCCTGTGCGATGGTGATGATGTTAGCAGGAGTACCGCCCATGATAGCTACGATGCAGCCCAGAGCAAATACGATGCAGGCAATGATGCGGAACTTCGTATCTTTCAGATCCGTGGACCAGCCCAGGACACCGGTGATAACGTACGTAGCAGCTAGAGGAGCCGTGGTAGCGGAGCTGATGCCTGCAGCGAAGATGCCGATAGCGAAGATGGCTTTAGCACCGGCACCGGCCAGGGGTTCCAGGCCCATAGCCAGGTCAGCAACGGCCTTGACGCTTTCGCCTCTCACGTTCAGGCTGTAGCCTACAACCATGATGCTGATGGAGATGATTGCGGTCAGGATAGCGTTCGTTACAGAGTCATATTTAGCATCGATCAGAGCATCTTCCTTATCCACAGCCTTTTCACTGGCGGAAGTGGAAGCATGCAGGTACAGGCAATAGGGAACCAGCGTAGTACCGATCAGGCCGATGGCGTTCAGCAGAGCGCCGGACGGGATGCTGGGTACGAACATGCCGTGGATCAGGCCGCCCATATCCGTACCAACCAGGATAGCAGTAGCCAGGAATACGATTGCCATAATGAAGACCAGCGCGGTCAGAGCCTTAGCAATGTATTTGATGGAGCCGGTAAGCACCAGTCCAAGAGCTGCAGCAGAAATGATGAGGCAGAACAGGGTCCGCTGGTTGCCGAACAGGATGCCCAGGCCTACGGAAGCACCTACAACGTTACCTGCCTGATAAGCACAGTTCCCACAGAAAATAGCAATAATCAAAAGGATGAATAGCGGAATCCGGAATGGGCTGTTATTAAACACTTTACGAATGCCTTCGGAAAGGCCCATGCCACCGATAATGCCGATTTTAGAAGTCATGACCTGCATAATGGCCATGGCAATGACGCTGAACAGCAGTGCCCAGGCCAGGCTGTAACCGAAACTGTAGCCGGACAGGCCGCAGGTGGTAACCGTACCAGGTCCCACAACAGCTGCCGTTACAATAGCACCAGGACCCATGTTCTTAATCCTGTCCATAAACGTCTTTTTCGTCTTTACTTCTGCCATGATAATTCCCCCTCATTTGACTCATTCTTCCAGTTCTGTAAAGAAAGATTTGCTGCGAACCCGATTTTATTTTTTGTCTCGTCGGGTTTGTGGATTCAGAACAATACCATGATTCGTCGCCCTAGTTTCATCAACCATGCCATAGTACCTACCCCTTTCAAATCGTTCTTATGAACAATTTGAATTATATATTACTATTCGTTCGTTTGTCTAGAGTTCACATATTTTTCACATTATCCAGTATACATGGACTTTTAATGTAACTATCGTTATATATTAGCATTTTTAGTTATAATTTTCTCAAAATTTTATCTAAATGTAACTTCATTTTCTACAGTGACTCTTCTTGAGTTTTTCTCATTTTCTTTATTGTTCGGATATTGGATAATGTATACGAAGTTGAGACGTGAGATTCGAGTGATCCGCTGGACTGCCCCCTCGCCAGATGCAGGCATCTGGCCCTCTCCCCCTACGGGGGCGACAAGTTTCTACGGGGCGACTGTCTGCGGGACGGGCAGAGCCCTGTCATCCCCGCGAGGGGAGGGTGACTGTGCCGACTCCATTCAGGCCGGCTTAGCCGGCATCCTGCCAGTCCGCCCATTGAGGGGCGGGGAACCAGTCCTTTCCTTGAATCTTATGAAAGGACTGGTGGTGGGGTACGGCAGCGCCGGCACGATTGTGGGGTAGTCCAGCGGACCCTTTGCACAAAAAAGGAGCTGTGAATCTCTTCACAGCTCCTGCACTATTTCCATATTTTACTTATCACACTGGCCACGATGCCCGTCACCAGAGCTATGCTGATGATGGCTTTGGACCAGTCCTTCAGGTCAAACCGGGTCTTAGGCTCCCGAAGATACCTCCGGAAACCATTCCACTTCTGCCGCAGCGTCGGTTTCTTATTCATACCGCAAAGCATCAATAGGATCCAGCAGGGCCGCCTTCTTAGCCGGATACAGCCCGAAGAACAAGCCTATGCCCACGGAGAACACCACGGAGACGATGATGGCCAGGATGGAGATGATAATGGGCCATCCTATGACTTTGGCCGCAATGGCGGAGACAATGATGCCCAGGATCATACCCGTCGTGCCGCCCGTGACCCCGATGACCGTGGATTCCACCAGGAATTGCAGCAGGATATCGTGGTACGTAGCCCCCAGGGCTTTCCGGATACCGATTTCCCTCGTCCGTTCCGTTACGGACACCAGCATGATGTTCATGATGCCGATACCGCCGACCAGCAGGCTGATGGCAGCCACTACGGCCAGCAGCAGCGTAATGTTGCCCGTGGTTTCCTGAGCCGTCTTGATCAGTTCTGCCAGGTTGCGGACCGTAAAGTCGTCATCGTCACCGGTACGGATCTTATGGCGCTGGCGCAGCAGCGTCACGATATCGGACTGCACCTGATCGATGGTGTTTTCGTTAGCGCACTGGATCGTAATATTCCGGATGTACGTAATACCCATAACTCTCTGCATGGCCGTCGTTACCGGAATGAAGACGATATCGTCCTGGTCCTGGCCCATGGCGGACTGGCCCTTGGACGTGAGCACACCGATGACTTTGAAAGGGGCCTTGTTGATTCTTACCAATTGCCCTACAGGATTGCCGTCAGGGAACAGGTTGTCCGCTACGGTCTTGCCGATGACGCAGACTCTGTCCCGGGCTGTCATTTCCCGATTCGTATACATACGGCCTTCAGCAATGCCGTAGCTGCGGATCTTGATGATGTTGGGGGTAAAGCCCTGGACGGACGTGTTCCAGTTCTGGTTGCCCGCTACCAGCTGATAGCTGCTCTGGACGGCAGGAGCCACATAGGCAATACCTTCCACGTTTTTCTCAATAGCTTTCGCATCTTCCATGGTCAGGCGGGCGCCGCTACCGCTGGCAATCCGCTGGCCGTTAGCCGTACGGCCGCCGCTCATAACGATCAGCAGGTTGGACCCCATGCTGGAGATGTTCTCTTTGACTTTTTCCTGCATGCCCAGGCCCAGGGAAACCATGGCAATAACGGACCCGACGCCGATGATGATGCCCAGCATGGTCAGGAATGTCCGGATCTTGTTGGCCA
>OMUE01000160.1 GCA_900314165.1 uncultured Acidaminococcus sp. | reverse complement strand
TGGAGTCCAAGCTCAGCAGCAACCGCAATACGCCTATTGTGCAGGCTGCCAAGAAGGTTGGCCCTGCCGTAGTAGGTATTACGAACAAAGCCCTTGTGCGGGATTTCTATAACAGGACCCAGCTGGTAGAAAAAGGCTCCGGCTCCGGGGTTATCTATAGCAAGGACGGGCTCATCGCCACGAACAACCACGTGGTAGAAGGGGCCCAGGAACTGGTGGTCAGCCTGCCTAGCGGCTCTACCTATACGGGCAAAGTGTTGGGCACGGATCCTAATACGGACCTGGCCGTCGTAAAGATCGAAGCGGACGAAGATCTGCCTGTAGCCGTGTTCGGGGATTCCGACTCCCTGATGGTAGGGGAACCGGCCATCGCCATCGGCAACCCTCTGGGCATGGAATTCCGGGGCAGTGTGACGGCCGGCGTCATCAGCGCCCTGAACCGTTCCCTGGAAATGGGTGAACGCCGCTTCAAACTGATCCAGACGGACGCAGCCATCAACCCCGGTAACTCCGGTGGGGCCCTCGTTAACGCGGACGGGGAAGTCATCGGTATCAACAGCGCCAAGATTGCCGCTTCCGGTGTAGAAGGCATCGGTTTTGCCATCCCTATTAACGAAGCAAAACCTATCCTGGAAGAACTGGCTCAAAAAGGCAAGGTAGCCCGGCCTTATCTGGGCGTCAGCCTTATCGACAAAGACCTGGCCAAACGCTTCGGGTTTGATCTGGACCTGAGAGGAGGGCTGTTCGTAGCTAAAATGTTTCAGGGCGGTCCTGCCTATCTTGGAGGAATTCGTTCAAACGATATTATCGTTAAGTTCAATGGTACTAAAGTGGCTTCTGTGGCTGATCTGAGAGAAGCCCTGGGCAAGTGCAAAGTGGGGCAGACCGTACCTGTGACCATCCTGCGGGGCGACACGGAAGTAGATAAGATGGTGACGCTGCAGGAAATGCCGGATTCGAACCAATGATCAAGATCACTATTGCCTGTGTGGGCAAATTGAAAGAAGACTATCTGCGTAGCGGGGAAGCGGAGTTTGTAAAACGGCTGGGAGCCTACTCCCAGCTGGACATCCGCTGCATCAACGAAGAAAAGATGCCGGATAATCCGTCACCGGCCCAGTTTCAACAAGTCTTGGAAAAAGAAACGGAACGGGTACTGAAGCTGATTCCGGACCATAGCTACGTAGTGCTGTTGGACCTGAAGGGCAAGGAGATCTCTTCTCCCCAGCTGGCAGAGAAAATGCAGCAGTGGATGGTGGAGGGGGTAAGCCACATCACCTTTGTCATCGGTGGGCCTTTCGGCTATACGGATGACTTGCGGAAACGGGCAGACTTCCGCTGGAGCTTTTCGCCCCTGACCTTCACGCACCAGATGATCCGGGTCCTGCTCCTGGAGCAGATCTATAGGGCGTTCAAGATCATGAAGAAGGAAAAGTACCATCACTGACTTTTTTGGAGTGAAAAGTGAAAAGCGAAAAGTGAAAAGTGGCCTGCGGCAGCAAGGAAGAAAAGCGAAAAGTGAAAAGGAGTGCGCTGCACTAACCCTGTCCGCCCTTTTCAAGGGCGGGGGACCGGCGCAGCCGGTGGTGGGTTCTTCATAGCAGCAATAGTACGTTTTAATGGGGAGAGAATATGGACAAAGCAAAAGTTTACTTTACGGATTTTCGGACACCGGTGGGGACGAGCCAGCTGAAGAAGCTGCAGATCCTCTGCAAGGCAGCCGGTATGAATAAAATCGATTTTGAAGGTAAGTTCACAGCAATCAAGATGCATTTCGGGGAATTAGGCAACCTGGCCATGCTGCGGCCCCAATACGTAAAGGCAGTAGCGGACCTGGTGAAGGAATGGGGCGGCAAACCTTTCCTGACGGACTGCAATACCCTGTATCCCGGCTCCCGGAAAAACGCCCTGGATCACCTGGACTGCGCGGAAATAAACGGCTACAATACCATTACTACGGGCTGCCAGGTCATCATCGGCGACGGCCTGAAAGGCACGGACGAAGTGGAAGTGCCCGTGCCCAACGGGGAATACATCAAGACCGCCAAAATCGGCCGGGCTGTGATGGATGCGGACGTGTTCATCAGCCTGGCCCACTTCAAAGGCCACGAATCTACGGGCTTTGGCGGCGCCATCAAGAACATCGGTATGGGCTGCGGCAGCCGGGCCGGCAAGATGGAACAGCATTCCTCCGGGAAGCCGGAAGTGAATGAAGGCCTGTGTCGGGGCTGCCGGTTCTGCGCCAAGGAATGTGGCTCCGATGCCATTACGTACGAAAACAACAAAGCCCATATCCATAAAGAAAAATGCGTAGGCTGCGGCCGCTGCATCGGGGCCTGTTCCTTCGATGCCATTGAGACGGTGCAGTGGGATGCCAACGAGCTGCTGGATAAGAAGATGGCAGAATACGCCTATGCAGTGGTGTACAACCGTCCCTGCTTCTACATCAACCTGGTTATGGACATTTCTCCTAACTGTGACTGCCATGGAGAAAACGACGCCCCCATCCTGCCGGATATTGGCATGTTCGCGTCCTTTGATCCGGTAGCGCTGGACCAGGCCTGTGCCGATGCCTGCTTAAAGGCTGCGCCGCTGCCAAACAGCCAGCTGTCCGACAATCTGGCCAAACCGGATTGGGAATGCCACCACGATCATTTCCTGGACAACAATCCGGCTATAGACTGGCAGACCACCCTGATTCATGGCGAAAAGATCGGCATGGGCACCAGGGAGTATGAGCTGGTGAAGCTGAAATAGTAAAAAGTGGCCTGCGGCAGCGAGGAAGAAAAAAGCGAAGAGCAAAGAGTGAAGAGCGAAGAGGCGCCTGCGGCGGGCAAGAAAGAAAAAAGAAAAGTACTGAGCACTTGAAGCATAGGGCTGTGAAAATCGTTTTTTCACAGCTCTCTTCTTTAATATGATATAATGAAACAAACTTACTCATAAAGGAGTCCCATTATGTCCGATTATTTCATTAATCAGGTGTATCCTGCGGATAAAAGAACGAATGCCCAGGTGGATGCCCTGCTGCAGCAGGAAGGCATCCGCAGGGACGGGCATCTGGATTATACCTGTGTCATGTTTGACGAGGATTATCACGCCATCGCTACGGGCAGCTGCTTTGGCAACACTCTGCGCTGCATGGCCGTGGACCACAACCACCAGGGCGAAGGGCTCATGAACGAGATTGTGTCCCACCTGGTCCAGTACCAGTTTAACCGGGGCAATACCCACCTGTTCCTGTACACCAAATGTTCTTCTGCTAAATTTTTTGGAGATTTGGGCTTCAAGGAAATTGCCCGGATTCCGGACCAGATTGTGTTCATGGAAAATAAACACGACGGCTTTGAAACCTATCTGCAGAACCTGGAAAAATCCAGAGTAGAAGCACCGAAAGTGGCAGCCATCGTCATGAACGCCAACCCGTTCACCCTGGGGCATCAGTATCTGGTAGAAAAAGCGGCAGCGGAAAACAACATTGTGCACCTGTTCATGGTCAGCGAAGATGCCAGCCTGTTTCCCTTTGCCGTGCGTCAGCGCCTTATTAAAGAAGGTACGGCCCATTTAAAGAATGTGCGGTACCATGAAAGCGGGCCTTACATCATCAGCCAGGCTACATTCCCCAGCTATTTCCAGAAAGACGGAGAAGCCGTCATCCTGAGCCATGCCAACCTGGACCTGGCCGTGTTTGTGAAGATTGCCCAGCACCTGGGGATTACGGCTCGCTACGTGGGAGAGGAACCAACGAGCCTGGTGACCGGTCTGTACAATAAGGTCATGTCCGAAAAGCTGCCGGAAAACGGCATCCAATGTGTCATCGTACCCCGGAAAGCCGTGGATGGTGTGGTAGTCAGCGCTTCCACCCTGCGGAAAGCTCTGCAGGATGGAGATTGGGACGTTGTGCGCCCTCTTGTCCCTGACACCACCTGGAGCTATCTCCGCAGCGAGGAAGCTAAACCCGTGCTGGATAAGATCCACAAGGAAAAAGACGTGATTCATTATTGATAAAGAGAATGTAAAAAATGAGCTGCATTGACAGCTCATTTTTTTATGGATGGACCTCAGAAGATGGATGGCAAGGGAGGTAGCTTTTCTTTTTAAAATTTATGCTTCCCACAACAGAGCCGGCCAGGATCAGGACCATACCGGATGCCTGGAAACCGGTCATGGGCTCTTTTAAAATCAGGGTGGCGGATAAAATTGCGGAAAGTAGCTCCAGATTATCGAAGATGGCTACGGTCTGGGCAGGTATGGAACCGATGGACGAAAAGTATAAGTAGCAGCCCACGCCTGTGTTGAGCAGGCCCAGGGATAGGATCCAGGGCAGCTGGGCAGTAGAGATGGCAAAAGGCAGAACGCCTTTGGCAGCCGTATAGGCCAGTGTCAGGAGAAACGAAGCCAGTACCTGTACGGTAGATTTTTTCAAGCCTTGTACAGAGCGGACAAGTTTGCCTGTAATGATCATGGTGCCATAAGCCAGGCAGGATAAGGCTCCCAGGAACAGGCCATACAGGGAGAGCTGTTCTTTAAAAGCAGCACCATTGATGATGACCATGCCGGTAAGGGCCAGAAGGAAACCAACCAGCTTTGTGCCGGATACCCTTTCTTTGAAGAGCAGAGGTGCCGAAATCATAACCAGTACCAAAGCACTGTACATGCATAAAGAGGCGGTATTGATACCCAGATAGCCGTAAGCTTCGTAGAGGAAGATCCAGCTCAGGCCCATAGTCATGCCGGAACAGAGCAGCCATCCGTAATCTTTTTTTGCAGTACGGATCTGGAAGTGGCCTCCTCTTGCCAGGTATATAAATACCAGCAGGGCACTGCCAAGACCCGTACGCAGCAGCACAATCTGGCTGCTCAGCAGGGTCATATGGCTGACGGCAATGCAGTTTGAACCAAACAGAAGCAAAGCTGTAAGATATTTTACATATAGCGTCATGCTTATCTACCTCTTCCCCATAAAATTCTCTGATTATTGCAGAACATGATATCATAGAAAATAAAATATGAAAAACGAATGATTTGAAAGGAAAACATGAGGAAATCGCATGGATAAAAACCTGCAAAAATTTGAAGCGTTCGTAACGACTGTGGAAACGGGCAGCTTTACTGCGGCAGCCCAAAAGCTGAAGTATTCCCAGTCCGGCATCAGCCGCATGATTGGGGACTTGGAGAAGGAGTGGCATGTGTGCTTGTTAGAACGGAGCAAGACAGGGGTAACCCTGACCAGTGAGGGCACAGCCTTGCTGCCCTATGCCCAAAACCTGTGCCAGGCCTATCGGCAGCTGCAGTTGGAAGTGGATGAGCTGACAGGTCTGTGCACAGGAATCCTGCGCATCGGTACCATCAGCAGTATTGCCTATCATTGGCTGCCTCCGGTCATCCAGGCCTTCCGCAAACAATATCCGGGCATCCGCTACGAGCTATTGCTGGGAGAATATGAAGAATTGGCAAAATGGCTCAGGGAAGGCCGGATCGATATGGCCTTTATGCGGCAGTTTGCAGGCCAGGAGTGGGAGTGGCAGTCTCTGGCTCAGGATGAACTGCTCGCTGTCTTACCGGAACAGCATCCTCTAAGCAGGTTGGAAACGGTTCCTGTAGAAGCCCTGTGTCAGGAACCCTTCCTGCTGCTGGAGAAAGACCAGCCTTCCATGATCAGGGAATACCTGGAAAAAACAGGCTTGCCCCTTGATATTCCGTTTACCACGTGGGATGATTTTGCCATCATGGCCCTCGTAGAATCCGGACAGGGTGTCAGCATCCTCCCAAAGCTGATTTTGCAGAGGGTCAATTTCAGAATCGTAACAAGGAGACTAGCTGTACCTCTGTACCGGGAACTGGGAGCAGCGCTCAAACCACAGGTACACAGGCCTTTGGCTGTAGCCCGTTTTTTAGAATCTCTGAAACAGTTTTCATTTTCTTCAAACCTAACCCCTAACCCCTAACCCCTAACCCCTACATCTCTATTAATCGCCCTCCGGCCCCTTCTTTTCCTCCCATCTTTACCCTTACAGCCATTCTATGTTAGAATATAGAGTAAAATTGAAATAGGAGTAGATTTACATGAAATTATATGAAATCGTCAAAGTAGGGGCACCCATCCTGCGGGAAAAGGCCGCTCCTGTCACGAAATTTGATAAAAAATTAAGCAATCTGATGAGAGATATGGCAGCTACCATGTATAATGCCAACGGCTGCGGGCTGGCGGCTCCTCAGATCGGGCTGTCCAAGCGTATTGTGGTTATCGATGCAGGGGACGGCGCCGGTATCCGGGAATTCGTAAACCCGGTGCTGACAGATCCGGTAGGCGAGGCTCTTGATGCCGAAGGCTGCCTAAGTGTTCCTGATTACGAAGGAGAAGTGAAGCGGGCTGCCCAGATTACGGTGCATTTCCAGGATAAGCACGGGGATCATTACCGCCTGACCGCGGATGGCCTGCTGGCTCGTGCCCTCCAACATGAATGCGACCATCTGGAAGGCGTGCTGTTTATAGACAAGGCAGAAAGCCTTATGGCCAAGCCAAAGGAAGAATAACATGAACATCGTCTTTATGGGTACACCGGAGTTTGCGGCAGAAAGCCTGAAAGCTCTGGTAGAAGCAAAAAAATATACAATCCAGGCTGTTGTGACCCAACCGGACCGTCCGAAAGGACGGGGCAAGAAGCTCATGATGTCCGCGGTGAAAGAATATGCCCTGACTCAGGACCTCCCTGTGCTGCAGCCTGAAAAGGTGAAGACACCGGAATTCCTGGCGCAGATGCAGGAGCTGGACCCTGATCTCATTGTGGTAGCTGCTTTTGGCCAATTCCTGCCGAAAGTGCTGCTGGACCTGCCGAAATACGGCTGCATCAACGTTCATGCGTCCCTGCTGCCCAAATATCGGGGCGCTGCGCCCATCCACTATGCCATCCTGAAGGGTGAAACAGAAGCGGGCGTTACCATTATGCAGATGGACGTGGGCATGGATACAGGAGCTATGCTTAGCAAAGTGGCTGTGCCCATAGGGCCGGATATGACCCAGGGAGAGCTTCACGATATTTTGAAAGTGAAAGGCGCAGAACTGCTGCTGCAGACTATAGAGGGCCTGGTGGCCGGTACCGTAGTGCCCGTGCCTCAGCCGGAAGCGGAAGCTACGTATGCGACCCTTATTACCCGGGACATGGAACATCTTCAGTGGACAAAATCTGCCCAAGAGCTCCACAATCAGATCCGGGCCTTCAATCCCTGGCCGGGCTCCTATACAATCCTGCCCAACGGGAAACGGCTGAAGCTGTGGTCCAGTAGTGTGCTGGAATCCTGCCGTTCTGTAACGGAGCGGGACGAACAGCCGGCACCGGGTACGGTGCTGAAAGCAGATCATGGTCAATTTCTTGTTGCCTGTGGCCAGGGTGTACTGGAAATCCGTACCTGCCAGCCGGAAGGCAAGAAACAGATGGATGCGGCACAATTCGTGAATGGCAGCCATGTAGCTGTGGGAGATAAGCTGGAGTAACGTATGAATATCGCATTTCGTCCTAAAAAGAGGCTGTTCATCGCCCTGGTATCCCTGGCCACGGTGGTTATGGCAGGAATCTGCTATGGCCTGTGGCAGCTATTGGTGCCGGGTCTCAGCCAGGTGCATCCGCTGCTGCCCGTCATCGTAGGTGTGGCAGCCCTGGTGGTGATCCTGTCCCTGATTTCCGGGGTCGTGGGTATCGTGTTGGCCATCCTGGGCTTTCCCACTATCCGGTTCTTCTATTTCTGGGCCTGGCACATCATCAATTTCCTGTACCCCCTGGCCTTGTTTTTGGGGAAAACCGTAGGAATTTCCAAACGGCGGGTAGAGCAGTCATTTATAGAGGTCAGCAACCATCTGGTGCGGCGGCAGCATGTGAAGGTGCCGGCGGATAGGCTGCTGGTGCTGACGCCTCATTGCATCCAATTGGATACCTGTCCCTACAAGGTGACCCGGGATATCCATAACTGCCATAAATGCGGAGGCTGTGGCGTGGGCCAGCTGTTGGCCCTGTCCGAAAAGTATGGGGTTCACGTGGCTATTGTAACCGGGGGCACCCTGGCCAGGCAGGCTGTAAAAAAAGCCCGGCCGAAAGCTATCCTGGCTGTGGCCTGCGAACGGGATCTCAGCAGCGGCATCCAGGATGTATTTCCGCTGCCCGTTATCGGTGTGCTGAATGAACGGCCTAACGGACCCTGCTTCAATACCTGTGCCGATATGGGCAAAGTGGAAGAAGCAATCCGGTCTTTTATTAAAGAATAGGATGGGCAGCTCAATGAACATGACCACAAATAATCCGCGGGAAGCGGCTTTGCTGATTTTACAAGATGTATTTTTCAAGGGAGCTTATGCAAACCTGGCAGTATTCCAGGCTTTGCGTGGGGCTCCTTTGTCTCAATTAGATAGAAGGTTCTGCACGGAGCTGGTGTACGGCACGGTAAAGACCATGGGTACCCTGGACTGGTATCTGGAAAAGGTGGTAAATCGGGCCCTGCGGAAGCTGGATAGGACCGTGCTGGCCATCCTTCGGCTTGGAGCCTACCAGATCCTGTATCTGGACCGGGTACCGGACTCTGCGGCCTGCAACGAAAGCGTGAAGCTGGCGAAGAAATGGTCCCATGATGGGGCGGCCCGGCTGGTAAACGGAGCACTGCGGCAACTGGCCCGGACAAAGGATCAATGGCAGCTGCCAAAGGGAGAGAACCAGGAATTGGCCCGGATCGCCCTGGAGCAATACCATCCGGAATGGCTGGTTCGGCGGTGGAAATTCCGATATGGACTGGAAAACGCGGAAGCTATCTGCCGATTTGATAATGCAAAGCCCGTATTTTCCCTGCGGGTAAATACCCTGAAGACCACCCGGGACAAGCTGCAGGAACAACTGAAGGGTGACGGCATTGCAACTACGCCTTCCCTGTGGTCTCCGGACGGGCTGGTTTGCGAAAATCTGCCTTCCATGGAAATCTTCATGAAAAAATACGGGGAACTGGTCTATATTCAGGACGAAAGCTCCATGTTGGATGCAGCTGTATTGGCTCCGGAACCGGGACAGACGGTGATTGATCTGTGCAGCGCTCCGGGGGGCAAGACGACCCATTTGGCCCAAAAGATGCATAATGAAGGCAAGATCTTTGCCTGCGATATTTACGACCATAAATTGGCCCTGATCCGGGAGAATGCGGCCCGTCTGGGGCTGGATTGCATAGAGACCTGCCTCCAGGACGGAACCGTGTTCCGGCCGGAATGGACCGGTATTGCGGACCGGGTGCTGGTGGACGCTCCCTGCAGCGGTCTGGGGGTATTGAACCGGCGGCCGGAAGCCCGCTGGACTAAGGAAGAGCGGAAGCTAAGCCAGTTCCCGCCTCTCCAGAAGAAGATTCTGGACAACGCCGCCCGCTATGTGAAACCCGGGGGACGGCTGCTGTACAGCACCTGTACCCTGGAACAGGATGAAAATACGAGGGTAAGGACCTGGTTCCTGGAACACCATCCGGAATTTGTCTCCGTGCCCTTTGCCCACCCTGTGACAGGGGAGCTGGTAGAAGAACTGCAGCTCCTGCCCTATAGGGATCATATAGATGGTTTTTATCTGTGCCTTTTTGAACGAAAGAGGGACGTGAATGAGTAAGAAAGAGATTTTGGGCCTGTCGCTGCCAGCTCTCCAGGAAGAACTGGGCCAGTTGGGCTTCAAAAAATTCCGGGCGGAACAGGTGTTCCGCTGGCTGTATGAAAAGTCCGCCGTGGATTTCCAGGACATGACGAACCTGTCCAAGCAGGATCGGGAAACGTTGGCTGAGCACTACACCATCGGCACAGCCCAGGTGAAAGTGTTGAAGGAATACAAAAGCCAGGATGGCTTGACCCACAAAGTACTGCTGGAATTGATGGACGGATCTTCTGTGGAGACGGTGCTCATGCATCACGACTACGGCTACAGCGTATGCCTGTCTTCCCAGGTGGGCTGTGCCATGAATTGTGCCTTCTGCGCCAGCGGCCTCCACGGTTTCGTGCGGAACCTGACCCCGGCAGAAATCCTGGTACAGCTGTATTATTTCCAAAGTCAGCTGCAGCAAACGGGAGAGCGGGTCAGTCGGGTAGTGGTCATGGGCAGCGGGGAACCTATGCTGAACCTGGATAATGTGCTGCAGGCTCTGGATATCCTGCACAGCGATCGGGGTCAGTGCATAGGCTACCGGAATATGACCATCTCCACCTGTGGTATCGTGCCGGGCATCCGGAAGATGACAGAGCTGGGGAGGAACATCAACCTGGCTATTTCCCTGCACAGCGCCGTCCAGGCCATCCGGAACCGGCTTATGCCTATTAATAGCAAATATCCGTTCCCGGAGGTCATCGCCGCAGCAGATGCTTACGAAAAGAGTAATGGCCGCCAGGTCATGTATGAATACATCCTGTTGGCAGGCATCAACGACGGAGCTGAAGATGCCCGGGCGTTAGCAGACCTGTTGCAGCAGAAAGAGTGTGTAGTGAACCTGATTCCGGCCAACCCTGTTCCGGAAAAGGGCTTTGCCCGTCCCAGTGACCAACAGGTGAACCGCTTCTTCCAAATGCTGAAGAAACGGCATATCAATGTGACGGTACGCAAGGAAATGGGCAAAGATATTAATGCAGCCTGCGGACAGCTGCGGGCCAGTGCTTTAAAGGAGGCACGGAAATGAAAGCAGTGAGCAGGACGAACAGAGGATTGGTACGTCCTAAAAATGAGGACAGCATCCTGGTCCGGGAACCGGATCTGTATGCTATAGCCGATGGCATGGGCGGTGCAGATGCCGGGGAAGTTGCCAGCTTTGAAGCTGTCCAGCAGCTGAGCCGGCTGGATCTGTCAGGCCTTGCCCGGCAGGATATCCTGCCCTTTTTGGAACGCAGCATCCAGAATATCAATAAGAAAGTCTGGGAACTGTCCCTGGTAAAACAGAACTTCAAAGGCATGGGGACTACTCTGACAGCTGTGTACCTGCCCAATCCTTACAACGCTTTCGTAGGCCATGTAGGGGACAGCCGTATCTATGTATGGCAGGAAGGCGTGCTGCGGCAGGTGACCAGTGACCACAGTTATGTAGCTGAACTGGTACGCCAGAAACAGATGACGCCGGAAGAAGCAGAAACTTCCAACAAGAAACACATGATCACCCGGGCTATCGGTGTGGCACCCCAGGTGCAGGTGGATACCTTTGAAATCCTGCTGAACGGGGCCCAGAAGCTGCTGATCTGCTCCGATGGCCTGACCAATATGATAACAGAAGCGGAAATTGAACAGATTATGGGAGATAAAAATCTGGAACGACTGGCAGACGGGCTCATGAATGGTGCCATGACAGCTGGCGGCGATGACAATATTTCCTTCATCGTCATAGATTTGGAGGCTGCATAATGGACGGGAGAATTACCTTAAACGGTCGTTATGAGATAATCGATAAGATTGGTGGCGGCGGCATGGCTGAGGTGTTCCACGGCTATGATGCAGTGCTGCACCGGGACGTGGGCATTAAGATCCTGCGGGACCAGTTTATCCAGGATAAGCAATTCGTGGCCCGGTTCCGGCAGGAAGCCTGCAATGCGGCAGGCTTGTCCCACCCCAACATTGTGAATATCTACGATTGTGGCAATGAACACGACATCTACTACATCGTCATGGAATATGTGGTAGGCCGTTCCTTGAAGGAAGTCATTGAAGACAACGGCCCTTTGGATTGCAAGACGGCTGTCCGGTATGCCATCGGGATTGCCTCTGCCCTGAAGCAGGCTCATGATCACGCCATCGTCCATTGCGATGTGAAGAGTCAGAACATCCTCATCGACACGAAGGGTGTTGCCAAGATTACGGACTTTGGCATTGCCAGAGCCTTTGGCCAGCAGGCTAACAGCAGCCAGGAAAAGAATGTCCTGGGATCCGTATACTACCTGTCTCCAGAACAGGCAGCAGGCCAGCCTGTAACGCCTCAGTCCGACCTGTATTCCCTGGGTGTGGTATTATTCGAAATGTTGACCGGAAAACTGCCCTATGATGGCAATACGCCTATGGAAGTGGCCCGTCAGCACCTGGAATCCACCACCCCTTCTGCCAGACGGTATGATCCGGATATTCCTTATTATCTGGACAACATCATTACGAAAGCGCTGGCTAAAAATCCGAAACTCCGCTACGCCTCTGCGGAAGATTTCCTGAGGGACTTGAAAAAAGCCCAGACGCATCTGTTAGGGGAAGCTGGCTACCTGGGAGAGGATTGGGAGCAGCCGCCGGTACCGAAACAGCCGGTCAGCGAAGAAACCATGGTCATCAGCAAGGCGGAAATGCTGGACGGCCTTATGAAGGCCCAGCCTGCCCGGAACCAGGTGCCTCCTTACGTTCAAAAAGAGCCGGCAGCTAAGCCGGCAGCGAAAACGGAACCACCGAAAGGCCCCTTCGGCAGCAAAAAGATGATGGGCGTCTTCATCGGAGCCATCCTTGCCCTGTGTGCCATCATCTATTTTATGGTGGGGTACCAAACCGGAGATCTGACTGTGCCCGATGTGACGAACAAAACCGTGGTAGAAGCGGAAGCCATCCTGACGAAAGCGGATTTAGGCTTTACGTTGACGGAGGCCTACAGCGCTACTGTGCAGCCGGGCTACATCATTAAACAGGATCCTAAGGGCCACAGCAAGGTCAAGAAAGGCCGGAAGATTCATCTGACGGTCAGCAAAGGCTCTGAACCGGGCATCGTGCCGGATGTGAAGAAGAAATCCCTGGCGGAAGCTACCGTCATGTTGGAAAAAGCGAAACTGAAGGTAGGATCCGTCTCTGTAAAGGCCGATTCCAGCGTGCCGAAGGGAGCTGTAGTGTCCCAAAGCATCGCACCGAATAAGAAAGTAGAACCGGGAACCAGCGTGGACCTGGTGGTGAATATCAGCGGCAGCCAGTCGGAAGTCCCTTCCCTGGAAGGCCTGAGCCTGGCGGAAGCCAAGAGCAAGCTGAGCAAGATGGGCCTTGTTATTGGCCAGCTCAGCGAGACAAACAGTGATAAAGCAAAAGGAACGGTGCTGTCCTCCAGCCCTGAGGCCGGAGAAGTGGTAGAAAAAGGCAGCAGCGTCAGCCTGACGGTTTCCGCCGGCAAGAAAGAGGAAAAGAAACCGGAAACCAATACGAACGGAGCCAGAACCAGGACCATTACGTACACGGTACCCGGTAAGGGCGCTCCGAAAAATGTGAAAATCGTGGCATCTGATGCTGCCGGTTCCCGAACCGTCTTTTCCGGCGCCGTACCTCCGGGAACCACCATTACCCGTCAGGTCAATCTGGGCGAGGGAGCAAACGTACAGATCTATGTAAACGGCGCTTTGGCGGAGGATAAATCCCTGTGAGTGAGATTACCGGACGCATTATCAAAACGTATAATGGCTATTACTATGTGGAAGGCCAGGATGGCCAGCTGTACACCTGCAAGGTGAAAGGCCGCATGAAGCAGCGCCGCTTCCTCATGGCGGCAGGAGACCAGGTACTGGTGGACAGCGAGGGCCAGGAAGGGATGATTTCCCAGATCCTGCCCCGGAAGAACCTGCTGCAGCGGCCATTGGTGGCCAATCTGGACTGGCTCATGGCTGTGTTTGCCTGTAAAAATCCGGATCCCAGCTTCCTGCTGGTGGACAAGCTGCTGGCGCTGGCGGAAACGGCCGGCATACCTGCCGCCCTGGTGCTGAACAAGTGCGACCTGGCGCCGGAAGGCCTAATTGATAAATTCCGCAGTATCTATGAGCCGCTGGGCTATCCCGTCCTGGCCGTCCAGGCTAAAGCGGGCCTGGGGCTGGATGAGCTGCGACAAAAAGCAGCAGGCCATATTGTGGCCTTTGGCGGTCCATCCGGCGTAGGAAAATCCACTTTATTGAATCATCTGGATCCGCACCTGACCCTGAAGACCGGGGATGTGAGCCAGAAAATCGGTAGAGGACGCCATACCACCCGTTTTGCCCAGCTGCTGCCCTTCCAGGGCGGTTATATAGTGGACACGCCCGGTTTCGGGAATATCGACCTGGCAGAACTGGTTATGGAAGACGCCGCAGCAGGTTTCCGGGAATTCCAGCCCTATCTGGGCCAGTGCCGGTTTACAGGCTGCAGCCATACCCATGAGCCGGACTGCCGGGTGAAAGAAGCGGTGGCGGCAGGAGAGATCGCGTCCAGCCGGTATGAATCCTATGTGACCATCCGCCAGGAACTGGCGGCGCAAAAGAAAAGAGGTTAATGCTATGACGATTGTTGCACCTTCTATATTATCTTCCGATTTTTCTCGCCTGGAAGAAGAGACGGCCAGACTGCAGGATGCAGGGGCAGACTGGGTCCATATCGATGTAATGGACGGCCACTTCGTGCCGAACCTGACCTTTGGGGCTCCTGTAGTGAAGTGCCTGCGGAAAAAGACCGGTATGTTCTTTGACTGCCACCTGATGGTAGAGCGGCCGGAGGACTATGTGGACAGCTTTGTGGCAGCAGGTGCCGATATGTTTGTAGCCCATGTGGAGGCCACGAACCACCTGCACCGGCTTATGGAAAATGTGCATAGCAAGGGCATCAAGGCTGGTGTAGCCCTGAATCCGGCTACGCCCTTGTGCGCTATTGAGGAAATCATCCCCTATGTGGATATGATCCTGCTCATGAGCGTAAACCCTGGGTTTGGAGGACAAAAGTTCATCCCTACTACCGTGGATAAGGTGCGTCGGCTGAAAGCCATGCTGGAAGCCAAGGGCAGTGATGCCCTTATCGAGGTGGACGGAGGCATCAACGACAAGACGGGTGCCCAGGTACGGGCTGCCGGGGCCACGGTGCTGGTGGCCGGTTCCTATGTATTCGGTGCTCCCGATATGGCCGGCGCCATCCAGAGCCTGCGCAAATAAAGAGTATGAAACGGTTTGCCATTTTGAAACGGTTACTGACCGTTCACAAGAGGAAAATCAAATATATTACAGGAGCTCTGCTCCTGGGTTGTGTAGTCATAGCCTGGCTGGCCTATATTGCCAGTATCCATGCGGCCCAGATTTTCAACCGGGAAATCGCGAAACAGCATCTGCTGGATGGGACGATTACGGTAGAACGGCTGGTGGCAACGCCGCTGGGCCACGTGAAGTTTGAAAACCTGGAATGGAAGGGCACCTATGACAACAACCGGGTGACTATTCCCAGCGGGTCTTTCAAGGTCAAGCCCCTGGACATTGTGTTCAAGCGGATTTCCACCAGCACTATTGAGAATCTGGAGCTGGACAACGCAGATATCGAGCTGACGTTTACGCCTCAGATGCACGTGCGGGGCTTTAAAGCAGCGGAAAAGCCCAAAACTCCTCCTCAGAAAAAAGGGGAAAAGAAGAAGCGGAATTTCGATATTAAGTTGAAGAATCTGGATGTGGCCCTGAAGCTGAATCACTGCTATGTGACCATCCACTTCAAGCAGCGGTTGCACAAATTTACGGACGTGAATGCGGATATCCACTATAACAGCAAAGACAAGCTGGACATCGACTTTTCTACGGGAGAACTGGCCGGTACCCTGGAAGGCCACGGGGTGGATCTCCAGGGTTCTGTGGACTTGAAACCAAAAGTCTCTACCTGTGACCTGAACCTGGGCATCCGGGGCCTGAACCCTTCGTCCTTGGGCACGGGGCTGGATATTCATGAACGGGTGTCTGCGGCGGCTACGGTGACAGGCCCGATTTCCGAGCCTGTGTTCGTAGGAGAATTGTACATGAAGAACCTGAACCTGCCCGGCTTGAAGTTTACCAACGTGAAGGGAAATTTCAAGTATGAGGACGGTTATATTGCGGCCAAAAACGTGAAAGCAGACGTATTCGGCGGCAACTGCGATGCCTGGGGAGGCTTCAACATCGATACGAAAGCCTACGAGGTCAATGTACGTGGCCATGACCTGCATAGCGAAGATGCGGCTAACGTGTCCTACTTCCGGACTTTGGTACAGTTGGATCTGAAGATGATCTGCGACGGGAATAACCGGTCCACCCTGACCTATGGCTCCTTCTATTCCGGCAAGGGCATGTATGCCATCGTGAAGTTCGACTCCATCAAAGGGACGTTCTCCAACCAATACAAGAAACTGCAGTTCAGCGATGTGGAAATCCAGTCCGAAAGCGGGGATATCGTAGCTCCTCATTTTGAATTGGTGGATGGGAAGCTGCATTTGGGCAATCTGTACTACGTATCCCCTAATGGAAAGCGGACCCGCATCAGCTTTTTTGGCTAGCCATGTAATTTACGGGTGCACCGCCGCTATGCTCTGGGGCGCCCCTACGGAATCCGATATCAAATGTGAAAGTTCTTTGGAATCGTCCTTAGTTGTTGCAATTATTCTTCTATGTGGTATATAATAAAAAAGTAATTTTATAGGATTTGTCTTTGGGGCAGGGTGCAATTCCCTACCGGCGGTATAGTCCGCGAGCAATATGCACGAACCGGTGAAATTCCGGTACCGACAGTATAGTCTGGATGGAAAAAGACAGCAAAGGTGTATTTTTGCCGTGCTACTCCCCAAAGTAGCACGGTTTTTGTTTACAGAAAGCAGGTGATTTCTTGACAGATCAGGAATATATGAAAATGGCCCTGGACCTGGCAGAAAAAGCACGGGGCTGTACCAGCCCTAATCCTCTGGTAGGCTGCGTCATCGTGAGCCCCTCCGGGGAAATCGTTGGCCGGGGGTACCATCACAAAGCCGGCCAGCCTCATGCGGAAATCAATGCCATGGCAGATGCCGGGGATAAAGTAAAGGGAGCTACCGCTTACGTAACGTTGGAGCCCTGTTCCCATTATGGCCGTACGGGCCCCTGCTGCGAAGCTCTTATTAAAGCCGGCATAAAGAAAGTCGTGGCAGCGGCTGACGACCCAAATCCAAAAGTAGCCGGCAGAGGCTTTGCCCGACTGCGGGAAGCAGGCGTGGAAGTGGTCCGGGGTGTGCTGGCCAAGGAAGCCTACCGGCAGAACGAAGTGTTCATGCACTGGATGACCACCGGCCGGCCCTTCATAGCCATGAAATACGCTATGACCCTGGATGGTAAGATTGCCACCGTAGTGGGCGATTCCAAATGGATTTCCAATGAGAAGTCTCGGACGTACACCCATTATCTGCGCAGAATTTACGACGCCATCCTGGTGGGCAAGCATACGGTTCTGAACGATGATCCGTCCCTGACGGTCCGCCTGGTGGAAGGCAAGAATCCCCTGCGGATCGTGCTGGACAGCCAATGCCAGATCCCTCTGGACAGAAAGGTGTTCCAGGATGGGCAGGCGGACACTCTGCTGGTTACGGGACCCAGAGCGGACAAAGAGAAAGTGGCGGCTTTGAAGAAGCTGCCCCGGGTAAAGGTCCTGACCGTGCCGGAAACAGAAGGCCAGCTGGACCTGGGCGTCCTGCTGGATACCCTGGGCAAGCAGGAAATTACCAGCGTCCTGGTAGAGGGCGGCAGCGAGGTTCATGGTTCTTTCCTGGACCAGAAGCTGGTCAACCGGGTTTACGCCTTTGTGGCACCCTGCCTCATTGGGGGCCGGGACAATCTGACAGCTGTAGGCGGTGAAGGGGCCGAGGTCATGGATGAAAGAGTGACTCTGTCAGAAGTCCGGATCAAGACCTTCGACAGCGATGTGCTGATCACCGGCGTCATAGAAAGGGGTTGAGCCCATGTTCACAGGACTGATAGCAGAACTGGGCAGTGTGGAAACCCTGCGTCGGGAACAGAATTCTTACCGGCTGACCCTGACGGCGGAAAAGATTCCTCCGCTTTTGAAAATCGGAGAAAGCGTGTGCTGCAACGGAGCCTGCCTGACCGTGACCCACTGCGACAGCCATGAATTTACGGTGGACGTGATGCCGGAAACGGTCCGGCGCACTACCATTGGCCTGCTGAAGAAAGGCGACAAAGTGAACCTGGAACGGACCCTCCACGTAGGAGATGGTCTGGACGGGCATATTGTAGCCGGCCACGTGGACGGCGTAGGCAAGATCATCAAGATTCGTCCCGAGGGCATTGCCAAGGTAACCACCATCAGCGCGGCACCGGAGCTGCTGCACCAGATGGTCATGAAGGGCTCTATTGCCATAGATGGCATCAGTTTGACCATTATGGAATTGAATGACACAAGCTTCTCCGTATCCCTGATTCCCCTGACCGTCCAGTTCACCACCCTGGGCTTCAAAAAAGTAGGGGACGCCGTGAATCTGGAAACGGATATCCTGGGCAAGTATGTGGAACGGATGCTGGAGAACAAACCGAAAGGTTCATTAACGAAAGAAACACTCTTTGAGAATGGATTCTTTTGATATATACAGTGCAAAAAGGAGAACATGCTATGGAAAAATTTAAATTTGGTACCATAGAACAAGCTGTGGCCGACATCAAAGCCGGCAAGATGGTCCTGGTGACCGATGACGAAGACCGTGAAAACGAAGGGGATCTGATCATGAGCGCCGAATACGTGACTCCTGCAGATATCAACTTCATGGCAACCCATGCCAAAGGTTTGATCTGCATGCCCTGCGACGGCGCCATCCTGGACCGGCTGCAGATGGAACCCATGGTGGCCAACAACACGGACAACCATGAAACGGCCTTCACCGTATCCATTGACCATAAGGATACTACCACCGGTATTTCTGCCGTAGAACGGGCTTACACCATTAAAAAAGTCACGGACGAAAGCGCAAGACCGGAAGACTTCCGCCGTCCCGGCCACGTATTCCCGCTGCGCAGCAAGGTGGGCGGCGTCCTGCGCCGTACGGGCCATACGGAGACAACGACGGATCTGTGCAAGCTGGCTGGCCTGAAGCCCGTAGGCATCTGCTGTGAAATCATGAGCGAAGACGGCACCATGGCTCGCACCCCGGAGCTCATGGAATTTGCTCAGAAATACAACCTGACGTTCATTACGGTGGCTGACCTGGTGGCATACCGGAAACGGACGGAAAAGATGGTCCACCGCATTGCCAACGTATCCCTGCCCAGCAAATATGGCATGTTCCGGGCTATCGGCTACGAAAACGACCTGGATGACCTGTGCCATGTGGCCATCATCAAGGGGGACGTAGCCGGCAAGAAAAATGTGCTGGTTCGGGTCCATTCCGAATGCCTGACCGGCGATGCTTTCGGCTCCATGCGCTGCGACTGCGGCGACCAGCTGGCTACCAGCCTGAGGATGATTGAAAAAGAAGGCTGCGGCGTAGTGCTGTACATGCGTCAGGAAGGCAGAGGTATCGGACTGGCCAACAAGCTGCGGGCTTACGAACTGCAGGACAAGGGCCTGGATACGGTGGATGCCAACATCAAACTGGGCTTTGCACCGGATATGAGGGATTACGGCATCGGTGCCCAGATCCTGGCTGACCTGGGCCTGTCCACCATCCGCCTGATGACGAACAACCCGGCTAAACGGGCTGGCCTGGCCGGCTATGGCATTACGATTACGGAAACGGTGCCCATCATTATGAAAGACAACTGCTTTAACCATAAATACATGGTGACGAAAGAAGTCCGCATGGGTCATGAACTGCATGAATTGGAGGTCGAAAAATAATGAACATTGTAGAAGGCAAATTATTAGCGCAAGGTCTGAAATTCGGTATCGTCGTATCCCGTTTTAACGAATTCATTACCAGCAAACTGCTGAGTGGTGCAGAAGACACCCTGGTCCGGCACGGTGCTGAGGAAGCCGATATTACCGTAGCCTGGGTTCCCGGGGCTTTTGAAATTCCCCTGGTCGCCAAGAAGATGGCTAAAAGCGGCAAGTACGACGGCATCATCTGCCTGGGCGCCGTCATCCGCGGGGCTACCAGCCACTACGATTACGTGTGCAACGAAGTGTCCAAGGGTGTAGCTCTCGTCAATATGGAAACGGAAGTTCCTACGGGCTTTGGCATCCTGACCACGGAAAATATCGAACAGGCTGTGGAACGGGCTGGCACCAAGGCCGGCAATAAAGGGTCTCAAACGGCAGAAGCTGTCATTGAAATGGTCAACCTGACCCGTCAGCTGTAAGGAGTCGGTATGGAAGATCTGTTAGTAAAGGCCACAGCAGGGGATGCCCGCATCTATGCCGTGACCACTACCCATCTGACTCAGTATATGAACGAAATCCACAACTGCTCGCCCCTGGCCTGTGCGGCTCTGGGGCGGACAGCTGCCGGAGCCCTTCTTCTGGCTGCTACGATGAAGAGCGGGGAAGCCGTTACGGTGCGCATTAAAGGGGATGGCCCTTTAGGCCAGGTGATGGCAGATGCCCGGGATTATACGGTGCGGGGCTTTGTCATGCACCCGGAAGTCATGCTGCCGTCCAAGAACGGCAAACTGGACGTAGGAGGCGGCGTAGGTCACTACGGCATGGTAGCCGTAACACGCTGTCCGGAAAGCGGCGAACCCTTTACCGGGGTTTCTACCCTCAAGAGTGGGGAAATCGCTGCGGACCTGACCCGTTATCTGGCTGTGTCCGAACAGACTCCCTCCAGTGTGGCATTAGGGGTGCTGGTGGATAAAGATGGTAGCGTTCTCCATGCGGGGGGCTATTTCGTCCAGCTGCTGCCGGACGCTTCCGAAGAAACGGCCAAGACTCTGGAAGACAACATCCTGACCCTGCCCTATGTGACGGAACTGCTGAATATTGGCTGCACGCCGGAAGACATGATCCGCAAGGTAGCGAAAGGGTTAGAAGTAGAAATCCTGGAATCCCATCCGGTTTCTTTCCACTGCACCTGCAGCCGGGAAAAGGTGGGCAAGATGCTGGCAGGCCTGCCGGAGAAGGACTACAAAGAAATCCTGCTGGATCCTCAGACGGAGGTTCACTGCCAATACTGCAATAAGAAATATATCTTTACTCCTGAAGAACTGAAAGCACTAAAAGAACAAGCATAACATGTTGACTACACGAACAAATGTTTGTATAATATACCTATAAGAGAAGTCGTACAAGGAGAGGAATGTATGAGTATGGATATGGATAAGACGAAAGCACTGGACGCGGCTCTCAAACAGATTGAAAAGGACTTCGGCAAGGGGTCCATCATGAAGCTGGGAGACGCCAGTGAAAAAATGAATATAGAAACGATTCCTACCGGGGCTCTGTCCCTGGATATTGCACTGGGCGTAGGGGGTATTCCCCGGGGCCGTATTATCGAAATCTACGGACCTGAATCTTCCGGCAAGACTACGGTAGCCCTGCACATGATTGCGGAGGCCCAAAAACGGGGCGGCTATGCAGCTTTCATCGATGCAGAACATGCCCTGGATCCGGAATATGCCCGGCATCTGGGCGTGGACGTGGACAACCTGCTGATTTCCCAACCGGATACCGGCGAACAGGCCCTGGAAATCTGCGATGCCCTGGTTCGCAGCGGCGCCATCGATATTATCGTC
This sequence comes from uncultured Acidaminococcus sp., assembly GCA_900314165.1. The sequence goes on along the minus strand of OMUE01000160.1, from coordinate 2,683 downwards.
ATCGACTCCGTAGCGGCCCTGGTACCTAAAGCAGAAATTGAAGGGGACATGGGAGATTCCCATGTAGGCCTTCAGGCCAGACTCATGAGCCAGGCTCTGCGGAAATTGACCGGTATTATCTCCAAGAGCCGGACGGCTACGGTGTTCATCAACCAGATCCGTGAAAAAGTGGGTGTCATGTTCGGCAACCCGGAAGTGACTACCGGTGGCCGGGCTTTGAAGTTCTATGCGACGGTCCGCATGGATGTCCGCCGGGTGGAAAGCCTGAAGAATGGCAACGATATCATCGGCAACCATACCCGTGTGAAGGTTGTGAAGAATAAGGTGGCGCCTCCCTTCAAACAAGCTGAGTTCGATATCATGTACGGGGAAGGCATTTCTCACGAAGGCTGCCTGGTGGATCTGGGTGTCCAATATAACATCCTTAACAAGAGTGGTGCCTGGTATTCCTATGGGGATGAACGGATCGGCCAGGGCCGGGAAAATACAAAGCTGTTCCTAAAGCAGCACCCGGATATGGCTGCAGAAGTGGAACAAAAGATCCGTGCGGCTGCGGGCCTGCCTACGGAAGAACTGCCCAAAGGGGACAAAGAACCGGAAGATCTGCTGATGACGCCGGACGCAGCGCCTGATGATGCGCAGTAAGGCAAAAGAACCCCTTGCTACGTACAAGGAGGCCTATAATTTCGCCCTGGATAAGCTGGCCCTCCGGGACCACAGCAGCCTGGAGCTAAAGACGAAGCTGGGAGACCGGCAATGTCCTGAGGACATCCAGGAACAGGTCATCCAGAAATTGCAAGAACGCCACTTTCTGGACGATGAACGGTGTGCAGAGCATGTGTTGGACGCCTGGCGCCGTAAAGGCGTTTATGGGCGGCAATATCTGCGGCTTATGCTGCAGAAACGGGAGATTCCCAGTCGTTTTGCCGGCCTTATGCTGGAGCAGGTGGAGGACGGAGAAGAAACAGACCGGGCCTGGACCCTGGTCCGCAAGGAACGGGAACGGCTGCACCGGAAATATCCGGAAGACGATCGCAAGGGCAAGGCTGCATTAGCCCGTATGCTGGCCAGCCGTGGCTTCACCACCGGAGCCATAGCCAGTGCGTTAGAAGGCTGGAACGAAGAGTGATTTTGCAATAGGGCTGTGAGGGGAAATATCTTCACAGTCCTATTTTATTGACACCACCTCCAAAATACTATAAAATATTTTTGTCCAATCGTGTTTTTTGGGTGTTAAGGCGACCCTGGGGTTGCCTTATTTGTTGTATGAAAAAGGTTCATGAAAAAATTTAGAAAAGAAGGAGGTGTTTGATCATAGATCCTATGAGTATAGTCATTGCTGTCGTTCTTTGTATAGTTGGCGTTGGCGGCGGTTACCTGGCTCGGAAAAATATTGCGGAAGGCAAGATCGGTACAGCGGAAGAAACCGCGAAGCAGATTTTGGAAGAAGCTAAAAAGGCCGGGGAAGCCAAGAAGAAAGAAGCTTTGGTAGAAGCCAAAGAAGAAATCCATCGTCAGCGTTCTGAAATGGAACGGGAAATCAAAGAAAGACGAGCAGAATTAAGCAAGAATGAGCGTCGCCTTGTCCAAAAGGAAGAAAATGTGGACAAGAAAATGGATGCTTACGAACGGAAAGAAGAAAAACTTCTGGAACAGAGCAATAAACTCCGGGAATCCCAGAGTAAATTAGATGCCCTGTATGAGCAGCAGACGGCTGAACTGGAACGGATTTCCGGTCTTACCAGCGACCAGGCAAAACAGGAATTGCTGGATAATGTGCGGGAAGAAGTAAAACACGACAAAGCCCGCCTCATTAAAGACATGGAGCAGGAAGCGAAGGATATAGCGGACCAGAAGGCCCGTGAAATCATTTCCCTGGCCATCCAGCGCTGTGCTGCAGACCAGGTAGCAGAAACCACGGTGACCGTGGTGCCCCTGCCTAACGATGAAATGAAAGGTCGGATCATCGGCCGTGAAGGCCGTAACATCCGTACCCTGGAAACCCTGACCGGTATAGACCTGATCATTGATGATACGCCGGAAGCTGTCATCATTTCCGGCTTTGATCCTGTCCGCCGGGAAGTGGCCCGGGTTGCACTGGAGAAATTGATCAACGATGGCCGTATCCATCCTGCCCGTATTGAGGAAATGGTGGAGAAAGCCCAGAAGGAACTGGATCAGAAGATTAAGGAAGCCGGGGAACAGGCTACCTATGAAACCGGTGTCCATGGTATCCATCCTGAATTGGTGAAATTGCTGGGACGGTTGAAATACCGTACGAGCTATGGACAGAACGTATTGAAGCATTCCACGGAAGTGGCTCATCTGGCAGGCCTCATGGCTGCCGAACTGGGCGTGGACGTGAATACTGCCAAACGGGCAGGCTTGCTCCACGATATCGGCAAGGCTGTGGACCACGAAGTGGAAGGTTCCCACGTGGATCTGGGCGCAGAAGTGGCCAAGCGGTATCATGAATCCGATATCGTCGTCAATACTATCATGTCCCACCACGGAGACTGCGAACCTAATTCTGTCCAGGCTGTCCTTGTTTCTGCGGCAGATGCTATTTCTGCTGCCAGACCCGGTGCCCGGAGAGAAACTCTGGAAACCTACCTGAAACGGTTAACTCGATTGGAAGAAATTGCTGAATCCTTTGATGGCGTTGAGAAATGCTATGCTGTCC
>OMUE01000083.1 GCA_900314165.1 uncultured Acidaminococcus sp. | reverse complement strand
ATAAACTGATGTAAGCCCATATGAGGGGCTCGCCAAAGCCCCTCATATTCTTATGCATTAAGGGCCCGCGATGAGGCAGAAGATGGCTTCTGGCCCGCTGGCAAAGAAGGGAACTTCTGCTGAGTATGTCCGTTCTTTAGAAACGTGGCGAATGGAGGAAAAACTAATGGCAAAGACTCAAAAGATCCGTATACGCCTGAAAGCGTATGACTACAAAGCACTGGATCAAAGTGCTTCCAAGATTGTTGAAACGGCGAAACGTACCGGTGCTCAAGTTTCCGGTCCGATTCCCCTGCCCACCGAAAAAAACATCTATACGATTCTGCGTTCCCCCCATGTAAACAAAGACTCTCGTGAACAGTTCGAAATGCGGACTCACAAGAGACTGGTTGACATTTTGGAACCTACAGCTAAGACGATCGATGCCCTGACTCGCTTGGATCTTCCTGCTGGTGTAGATATTGAGATCAAAGCGTAAGGAGGTGCCGATCAATGGCTAAAGGAATCTTAGGTAAAAAATTAGGCATGACCCAGATTTTCCAGGAAGACGGTACCCTGGTTGCCGTTACCGTAGTTGAAGCTGGCCCCTGCGTCGTGCTGCAAAATAAAACCGAAGAAAACGACGGCTACAATGCTCTGCAGCTGGGCTTCGGTGAAATTAAAGAAAAACAAGTCACGAAACCCATGAAAGGTTTCTTTGACAAAGCAGGCGTTGCTCCTGTAAAATATGTGCGCGAACTGCGTTTGTCCGAACCTTCCGATGCAAAAGTAGGTGACAAGGTTACCGCTGATATCTTCGCAGCTGGCGACCTGGTTGATGCAATCGGCGTTTCCCGCGGTAAAGGTTTCGCTGGTACGATCAAACGCCACAACTTCGCTCGTGGTCCTATGAAACACGGTTCCAAGTCCCATCGTGAACCCGGTTCCAATGGTCCTATGCATTCCGGTCCTGGCGGCCGTGTCATCAAAGGCAAAAAGCTGCCTGGCCGTATGGGTGGAACGAGCGCAACCGTACAACGGCTGACGATCGCTAAAGTGGATGTGGACCGCAACCTGATCATGGTTAAAGGTTCCGTACCTGGTGCCGCTGGTACCTTCCTGCTGCTGAGAGACACTGTCCGTCCTGACATTGTCAAAGCAGCTAAAAAATAAGATTGACGAAAGGAGGGCGTTTCAATGCCGAAAGTAGCAGTTTATGATATGACCGGTAAACAAACCGGTGAAGAAATAGAATTGATGGATTACGTCTTTGGCGTAGACTTCAATGAACCCGTCGTTCATCAGGCTGTTGTTATGCAGCAAGCTAATGAACGTCAAGGCACTCATGCAACCAAGACCCGCGGTATGGTCCGTGGCGGTGGCAAGAAGCCTTGGAAGCAAAAAGGTACTGGCCGTGCCCGTGCCGGTTCCGTTCGTTCCCCTCTGTGGGTAGGCGGTGGTACCGTCTTTGGTCCTTCTCCCCGGAGCCATGCCAAAGATATGCCCCGTAAAGCACGCCGTCTGGCTATCCGCTGCGCTCTGAGCGCTAAGGTTGCTGATGGTTCTCTGGTAATCGTTGATGGCCTGAACTTTACAGAACCTAAGACGAAAGCCGCTGTGGATATGCTGAAAGGTTTTGAAGCAGTTGATAAGAAAGCCCTGATTATTACTGATGGGGAAAACGAAAACGTAGAACTGTCTTCCCGCAACATCGATAAGGTTAAGGCTCTGTCCAACGACTGCCTGAACGTATTCGATATCCTGAATGCTGAAAAAGTACTGCTGGCTAAAGATGCCGTAGCAAGAATTGAGGAGGTGCTCGCATAATGGCTGCTAATCCTCGCGACATTATCATCAGACCTATCGTAACCGAAAAGACTTCTGATATGATGAAGGATAACAAATATACTTTCCAGGTTGCCATGGGCGCAAACAAGACTGAAATCCGCCAAGCCATTGAAGCTATTTTCAATGTCAAGGTTGTAAACGTAAATACCATCAAAGTTGAGGGTAAAACCAAACGGATGGGTAAGTATGAAGGTAAGCGTTCCGATTACAAGAAAGCAATTGTAAAGCTGGCTGAAGGTAATACAATTCCGCTCTTCGAAGGAATGTAATTCGTCTAAGGAGGTCAAACAATGGCTATTAAAAGCTTTAACCCGTATTCTCCTTCCAGACGCAGCATGACTGTGTCCACCTTTGAAGAGATTACTACGGACAAGCCCCATCGCCCTTTAGTTGT